>DASWEH010000355.1:0-3188 GCA_036394895.1 Anaerolineales bacterium | reverse complement strand
CTTCAACGCCGCGCCCAAAAAACTGGGACGGAAATCAGTCTTTCGACGGGTGAAGGAATACAACTCGGTGTCATGATCATGGGATTGCTGAGGGCAATATCGTCGCTGGGTGATGATAAGTAAGTTTAGATTTTGACATTTGTTCAAACGTATTAGTAATAGGAACACGATTGACTGCTTGGAGCGCGATACGTGTTCCTATTGTTGTTAAGAGATGTAAATTTCTATCAAATGCTGGATTGATTTTCATTTTCCTGCAGATAGCAGAGGATTATCCTTGGACATTATTCACTCTCCACGCCTTGACTTGATTGCCATGTCACCAATCTTTCTGGATACATCTTTTAAAGGCGACCTCGAGACTGCATCGCGTTTCATCGGGTTTGATGTTCCAACCGAATGGCTGGAAGCGAAATGGCTCATGGAAATGCGTCTGATAAAAATGCGTGAAAATCCTGCTTTGGAACCCTGGCCCCTGCGTGCCATTGGCTTGCGCGAAACAAAGACCATGATCGGCTTCATCGGATTTCACACCCTTCCAGGCGCGGACTATTTGAAATCATATGCATCCGGCAGCGTCGAGTTTGGATATACTATTTTCCCTAATTATCAACGAATGGGTTATGCCAGCGAGGCGGCGGAGGCTCTCATGGACTGGGCAACCCGCGAACATGGTGTGACGCGTTTTGTTGTGAGCATCAGTCCTATGAATGAACCATCCTTGCGCATTGCTAAAAAATTTGGGTTTCGCAAAGTGGGCACATTCACTGACCCCGAAGGAGTGGAAGATGTCTTTCTGCGAGAGGTATAAGCCACAACAAATTTAAGAGTCTTAGTATTAGCCTGTTATCTTTCCCTTTAGATCCTTCTCTTTGAATGGGCCGTTCTCTCTCATCAGGGCACGCGCTTCCTCTACTTTTTCCCATACATTCCAGAGCAACACACCACGCACACGACCATCTTCCATGTAATAAACCACACCTTTCTTGAATGGTTCTTCCTGCCAATCTGAGATGGTTTCCATCTTGCTGCTCATTTCCCCAACAGCTTCATACCCCAAGTCAAATAAATCCGAATAGAACATCGGGATGTGAGTGTAGGCTTCGCTCGCGCCCGCCATATTGCGCCCCGCAACTTTTCCCATCTCGACCGCGTTATTTTCATGCTCCACGCGAGTCCGCTTTTCAAGCGCAGAATGGAAAAAATTCGCCGCGTCTCCTGCCGCGTAAATATCGGGGATGGATGTTTCCAGGTGTTCATTTACGATGATGCCATCATTGACTTTGATACCGACCTCTTTCGCCAGATCCAGGTTTGGATGGATGCCTATTCCTGCCACGACTCCATCTGCTTCGAAGGCGCGCCCGCTTCCCGTCCGGACCGTAATGCGATCCCCTTCCTTTTGAACGCTGGCCACTGATTCGCCGGTTATGACCTCCACACCTTTTTGACGATAATAATCATTCAGGAAATTTGCTAGATCTTTAGGGAAGATATGGTCGCTGATTGCATCTTCGCGTAAGATCATTGTCACTTTCTTGCGGACAATTGTCAGCGCCGCGGCCAGCTCTGAACCGATAAAACTCCCGCCGATCACAACGAAGTCTTCTCTACTCTCAGTCAATTCGCGTAAATGTTTATAATGTCGAAAGTTGCGATAATAAATAATATTGCCGTTCCCAAAGGGTAGATGATTGGGTGTCCCACCTGTTGCCAGCAACAATTTGTCGTATGTATATTCATCCCCTTCATTATCAAGGACAGATTTTTTCGTGGGATCGAGTTGGACCGTTTTGCGGCTGAGATGAAGCTGCGCTCGTTCCTCTGTCTTGCGCCAGATCTTTTCCTCCGGACGACCTTTCCACAAATCCTTTGAAAGATTCGGTCGCATGTATGGCGGATCCGGCTCCATGCTGATCATGCCAATGGAACCTGCTGCATCTAATTCACGGATTCCCTTTGTTGCGCCATCGCCTGCCAACCCGCCCCCGATGATCAAATACTTATAATGTTTCATCTCTGCCTCCAACTTATAACGTCATTACGAGCCCGAGCGTAGCGAGTGGCGAGGCAATCTCAGCTAACGTGTAAAATGATCACTACTGCAAATCATGGGATTGCTTCTCGCCCTGTCCTGACGTACGGCGTCAGTAAAGACTCGCAATGATATATCGCTTAATAGATGCACTGAACAATAGCACCTTACTTGCGCAGGCAAGTTAATTCTTTTCGATCAGTTCTTTCAAGAATCTATAACGAAATGGACGAGGCAGCGTTCTCCGAACATATGGAGGAATGTCTATTTTTGTCTGCTCAGGAGCATCGGATAGAGCAGCGACCGCTTAGCTTGCCACTACGAAAAAGGGACGCCCGCGCACGGCCGTTACCGGGCGAGGCGTTCCTAACAATTTGTGTTGCCTTAAATTCCCCGACAGCGCGCCTCAGATCAGCGCGGCGGACCCTGGAACTGATTTGGAAATTGCCGCATGACTCCCTCACTAAAGAAGTCGGCCATCTCTAGGGCTAGATCATGTACCTTGTCATACGCGGTGACTTCACCTGCGAAATCACCGGTAAAGTGGGCGGTCGCTTCCTCCAACGTGGCATCCAAGTGCTCCTTCCACATTTGCTGCGTCTCAGCTAACGGCCAGAACTGGGGATTCATCTTGTTCATTTGGACGGCAATATCATTGGCATTGTCGTACCAGCTTGCGATGAGTGCATCAGTGGGCTGTCCATTCTTTAGAGCAGTGAGTATTTGGGCGGCAATTACTAAGTGATCTTTGATCAGATCGCCGAGCACCTCAGCCTCATCTTCATAATATGGCTTGAGCGCGTCTTCCATGTCCTCATAATTCTGGAGCAAGCGGTTAACATAGGCATCCGTGCCTGGCAGTCCATCCAGGATGCCCATGATCACCACCCGGGTCCAGGTGATATGGTCTTCCCAAAGCTTGCGCCATTCATCATGATATGCCAGCCTGGAAGTTTTTTTCGATGTAAGAGGTCCTGCCAGGGCTGGAACAGTAGTGCTTGCTACCAGCGCGATGATGAATACCACGACAAACGCGAACATGAACACCGAACCGAACTTGTGTCTGTCGATGTGAAACATCTAAATTTCCTTTCTACTAACTCTAATTAACACTGCAAAACTAGTGGGTGGGTCTTTGCTAGCACAGGGCATG
>DASWEH010000354.1:0-7289 GCA_036394895.1 Anaerolineales bacterium | reverse complement strand
GTTGCCAAGAACCCGGATGAAGCCGGGGAATTTGCCGGTCAGATCCTGGCAATGCACATCAAAGGACTACCTGTCCGCAAAGTGCTTGTGGATGAAGCCGCGGCGATCGAACACGAAATTTATTTCTCGATTACAAACGACCGCGCCGCGAAGAAACCAGTCATGATCGCGTCTGCTGCCGGTGGTGTGGACATCGAAGAAGTGGCCGCGACCATGCCCGAGAAAATTATCAAGGTTCATATTGATCCGTTGCTTGGACTGCGTGATTTTCAATCACGAGATATTGCTGCGTCGATTGATCTGCCGCGCGAACTGTGGCGCGACTTCAGCAAGATCGCATTAGGATTATGGCGTGCTTATCTTGAAACCGATGCCACACTTGCCGAGATCAATCCGCTTGTCATCACGAAAGATAAACGTCTGGTCGCCTTGGATGGCAAGATGATGATCGACGACAATGCCTTATTCCGTCACCCGGACCTCGCAGAGATTCGTGACATTGACGAGGAAGCACCCGCCGAAACCGAAGCGCGCCGGCATGGACTCTCCTTCATCAAACTAGACGGCGACATTGGTTGCATGGTCAACGGTGCAGGACTCGCCATGACCAGCATGGACATCGTCAAGTTGTTCGGCGGGGAACCCGCCAATTTCCTGGATATCGGCGGAGGCGCGGGAGCAGACAAGGTTGCCGCGGCGATGCGCATCATCCTTTCAGACCCAAATGTGAAAGCTGTGCTATTCAACATCTTTGGTGGAATCACACGCGGTGACGAGGTGGCACGCGGCATTCTCACCGCGATGGAGGAAGTCAAACCAAAGGTGCCGATGGTTATTCGTCTTGTGGGAACAAATGCTGAAGAGGGCCGCAAGTTGCTTGAGAACGCCAACATGATCACAGCCGAGACGTTAGCTGATGCCGCCAAGAAGGCTGTTGCCGCGGCAAAGGGAAACTAGCAGATGAGCATTCTGATTAACAAAAATACGCACCTTCTCGTTCAGGGTATTACAGGCAACGAAGGTCTCTTTCATACAACGCAAATGTTCGCCTACGGAACGAATGTAGTCGCGGGCGTGACTCCCGGCAAAGGCGGCGAATGGGTTTTGGATGGAAAAGTTCCCGTTTTTGATTCCGTCAAACTCGCGGTGGATGCGACCGGCGCAAACTGTACATGCATCTTCGTCCCCTCACGCTTCGCTCCTGACGCCATGTTTGAGGCCGCGGATGCAGGTATTCCTTTAATTGTTTGTATTACGGAAGGTGTACCAGTACAGGATATGATGCGCGTCCGCAATTATCTTGATCAAAAGAAAGTTCGCCTCGTTGGTCCAAACTGCCCTGGCCTATTGACTCCCGGCGAATCAAAAGTGGGCATTATCCCAGGCGATATTGCATTGACCGGTAACATTGGTGTGGTTTCCCGTTCAGGCACATTGACCTATGAGGTATTGTACGCGCTGAAACTCGTTCACATGGGTGCATCCACTTGTGTGGGTATCGGCGGCGACCCGGTCAATGGCACGAACTTCATCGATGTTCTCGAAATGTTCGAACATGATCCACAAACAGAAAAGGTAGTCTTGATCGGGGAGATCGGTGGAACTGATGAAGATAAAGCCGCGGAATATATTGCCGCCAAGATGACCAAGCCGGTTGTCTCCTTCATCGCCGGTCAGACCGCTCCTCCCGGCAAACGTATGGGACACGCCGGCGCGATCATCGAGGGTGGTGCAGGCACGGCTGCCGACAAGATCAGGGCCCTCGAAGCCGCGGGCGTGAAGGTTGCGAAACATCCCGAAGAGATTCCGTCACTGCTTCAATAAAATCTGTCATGGTCTTCGCGCTGAGCGGAGTGCCGAGTGTAAGTCGAGGCACGCAGTCGAAGCGAACTCAACTTAACAGGAGATTGCTTCGGTCGGAACAGCACCGCCCTCGCAATGACAAAACAGTTTAAACACATAGAGCCGTCCTGATGGGACGGCTCTACGGTTATAATCGTTGCAGCCCTTTAGGGCAAAAATGACTTACTTATGTGAGTCGATGTAAGTAACGGCGTCGCCCACAGTGGTGATTTTCTGGGCATCTTCATCGGAGATCTCAGCGCCAAACTTGTCTTCAAAAGCCATGATCAGTTCAACCAGATCGAGAGAATCCGCTTCAAGCTCCTCGCGGAAGCGAGCTTCTGGGGTAATTTTGGCTTCGTCAGCACCAAGCAGGTCTTTGATAATCGCCTTTACTTCAGTATATGTGTCAGACATGACAACCTCCTTCAAAATTTGACGTGGCAATTGTACTCGGTCTAACAACCGTGTCAAGCCAGGTATAGTTACATTCACAGGAACACTACCCCATGACAAAAGTTGCGCCTATTGACCAACGGAAAGCCGACCACATCAAGATCAATTTGGAAAAGGATGTCCGCTCCGCGTTGACGACCGAACTCGAGAATTATCACTTCATGCATGAGGCGTTACCTGAATTGGATTTGGAACAGGTCGACACAAGCCTCAGCCTGTTCGGCAAACAACTAGCTGCTCCCATCCTGATCAGTTCCATGACCGGCGGGACTAGTGATGCAGAGACAATCAACCTGCGTCTCGCAGAAGCCGCGCAAGAGATGAAGATCGCCATGGGAGTGGGAAGTCAACGCGCCGCTATCGAAAACCCTGAACAGGCAAAGACGTTTCAAGTGCGACGCGTTGCACCCGATATTCTTTTGTTCGCAAATCTGGGCGCAGTGCAATTAAATTACGGCTATGGTATTGACCAATGCCGCCGCGCCGTGGACATGATCCAGGCAGATGCACTAATCTTTCATTGTAACCCACTCCAGGAGGCAGTACAGGATGCAGGAGATACGAACTTCGCGGGGTTGGCAAAAAAGATCGAAGAAATAAGTAAGAAGTTGGAAGTTCCTGTCATTGCCAAGGAGGTTGGTTGGGGAATTTCTGAAAGATCAGCAAAATTATTAGCGGATTGTGGCGTCTCAGCAATCGATGTGGCAGGCGCGGGTGGGACAAGCTGGTCCCAAGTCGAAATGCACCGCGCGCCCGATGAATTCACGCGCGAACTCGCCGCGACCTTCGTCGGCTGGGGAATCCCAACTGCAGACTCTATTTTGAATGTCAAGAAAGCCACGCCCGAAATGACAATCTTCGCCAGCGGCGGACTCAAAGATGGACTCGATATCGCCAAGTGCATCGCCTTGGGGGCAACGCTCGGCGGCATGGCAGGTCAATTCCTCAAAGCTGCGGCGATTTCAACCAAGAGCGCAGTTCAGATGATGAAGTTGACCAAGAGGCAGATTGAAGTCACGATGTTCGCGGCGGGAGTGGGAATGTTGGAAGATTTGAAGGTTGTGAAGTTGGTGAGTATGCAGAGGTAAGGTTAACTCCTGCCGGATGTATAATTGAATTAGAGGTGTATTATGGTCACAATTACAGTTACAGTTTCGGAGGATCGTCTGCAAAAATTGCAGGATCTGGCAAAACAATTTAATATTCCCACAGAAGAATTACTGCGGGTAAGCTTTGAGGAACTTATCGCCCGCCCGCAGGAGGACTTTCAAAAAGCACTTGAATATGTTTTGGAAACATATAAGGAACTGTACAAGCGACTGGCATAACAATGCGCTCATTGACCATTGCTGAAATCCTCGAAACTTACCAACGTATCATGCAGCAATCGGGCGGCTTGGTTGGCATTCTTGACTTTGGGGCACTTGCACAACCATATATGACCTTTGGTGGAAACGAACTTTATCCTAGCCTAGCGGAAAAAGCCGCAACGCTGGGATTTTCTTTAATTCAAAATCATCCTTTCGTAGACGGTAACAAACGCATAGGTCATGCAGTTATGGCAATGTTTCTGGCAATAAATGGTTACAAAATCAACGCAAGCATTGACAAACAAACTGAAATTATCCTGTCAGTTGCCTCAGGCAATCTCGGTCGCGAAGGCTTTACAGAGTGGCTCTCAAATCACATTCAAGAATTTCCATGAGCGCGCCCGATGAATTTACGCGTGAACTCGCCGCCACCTTTGTCGGCTGGGGCATTCCAACTGCTGAATCTATAATGGATAAAGAAAAGCGAGAAAAACTTCGTGAGCGTTTTTTGCGCGATCCACTTCCTCGCCGTTTGGGCGGACTTGCCTCTACACTAGGTCGCATTTCATCATCCGCGCGTAATTCAACAGACCCAAATACTGTAGCGACGTTATTGGATGAGGCCAAACACCTCATCGAATGGACAGCCGCGGATACTGAACCAGAAACCGCAGCGGAACTTGTGCAAATGCAAACTCTCCTCACTATCTGGCAAAAAACCTGGACAGAAGCCAGCCAGAATCCACACCAAAGGCTTCTGTTATCTGTTCAGGCCAAAGATTGGTCTGATAAGGCTGTGGATTTTTCAGGACTGGTTTAATCAGACTATTTTCCAATTCCACAAGTCGGCTAACTCTCAAGCCAGGAGATGAGATAATGAACATAATCAGGCAGTGGGCAATCACGTCAATTATCACAGGCTTAGGGGCTGTAATCAGCTATACCCTTCTCTCCATTCTGTCAGGTCCATATATTGCCCTTGTGATTCTGGCTGGTGCGTTTGGTCCCTTCCTAGCTGCTGCGAGTCTAGGTCTGTATCACGTTCTTACAGAATCGGGCAACCCCGTCCTGCTTCAATTGGCAACATTATTCAATGTGTTAGGCGCATCTATTTTTACAATGATGTTGCTTGTGCAACTCGCCATTGGCTATCAAATGCAATCTCTCGGCGAAGAAGCTCAAAACTTAACTGCCTTACGAACATCATTAGTTGGTGTACAACTGGGACTGGATGTAGCATGGGACATTTTTATATCGTTAGGTACGCTACTCTTTGCAATAAGCATGCTGAAGGACGCGCGCTTTGGACGGATTCTGGGAATGGCAGGCATTCTGATCGCCGTAGCATTACTCATCCTGAATCTATGGACCTTCCCGACTCCACCCGCCGCAAAGAATCTCATTGATTTGGGACCTCTTGTTGGCATTTGGTATCTTGCCGTAACGATCATGATGATAAGATGGCTGATGAGATCTTGAGCGTTGGACTCGACGAAAACCCATTCTACAAAAACAGAAGACGACTCGTTCCCCATTTCAAACGAAATGAATTCCTCCACTAAAAGCGGAAACAATTATTGGAAATTTTAAAGGTTAAAACATGATCTGGTGGATTTTTGCATTTGTTTTGTTGAGCCTGATCTTATGGATAGCATTTCGTCCCTTCTCAATGAACAATCTTAACTCGCACATCGAGCCTGTTGCCAATTTTGAAGATGCGGTCACTCGCGTGAAAGCAATGCAGGATGAAGACAACGAAGACCTCGCGCGAGATGTATGCATCACAAAGCTTTATGATCATGGAACTCAAACGGAACATGTGATTATCCTCTTACACGGTTTTACCAATTGCCCCGAACAGTTCAATGAACTTGGCAAACAATACTACGAAGCGAGTTACAACGTTTTTATTCCGCGCATGCCTTATCATGGTCTCGCTGATCGTTTGACTGACGAGTTAGTGAACCTAGCGGCAGAAAACCTCGCGGCATTTGGGGATCAGGTGATTGATATTGCGCACGGATTGGGGAAAAAGATCACGGTGATGGGTATCTCTGGCAGCGGAACATTGGTCGCCTGGCTGGCACAGAATCGAGCAGATATAGATTTTGCTTTTGCCATTGCTCCATTGTTTGGGTTGGCATTCATCCCGCCCTCGTTTACAAAACTTTTTGAGCGGCTCGCTTTGCTCTTACCCAACTTCTTCCTGTGGTGGGATCCAAGAACCAAGGCAGACAATCCATACAGCATTTATTACGCATATCCGCGCTATTCATCTCGCGCATTGGTGGAAATTATCCGTTTGGGGATGATCACTCGCTCACAGGCTGAGAAATCTCCTCCCAAGGCGAGTAATATTACAGTGATCATCAATGATGCTGAGCCAGCTGTGAGTAATACAGAAATACTCAAGCTACTTAAATTATGGCGAAAACATGGAAAGGGAAATTTGAGCGAGGTTCATTTCGAGAAAGACTTGAAACTTCCACACGATATAATTACTCCCGGCACACCTGGAGTTCCTGTTGAAGTTACTCATCCGCGTTTGATCAGCACGGTCAGAGACATTCATGATAATCAGTGAATTTATATCTTAGCCCAATGCTTTGTCCCGCGGTGCGGAACAAAGCCCAGTTAAAATTAGGTAATGACCACACAAATTAAAGCCATCATCTTTGATTTCGGCAACGTTCTGCTCGAATGGAATCCAAGAAACGTCTATCAACGATACTTCCCCGACGACCCTGAAGGCATGGAACGCTTCTTCAAAGAAGTTAATTTCGCAGATTGGAATTTGCAGCAGGACAAAGGGCGTCCATTTGCGGAAGGTGTTGCAATTCTTTCTCAACAATTTCCTCATCACTCACATCTCATTCAAGCCTATCACGATCACTGGGTCGAATCGGTCAGTGGTTCTATCGCTGGTACCGTGCGCATTCTGAAGCAACTCAAGCAGGCAGGATACTCGCTTTATGGGTTGAGCAATTGGTCCGCCGAGACCTTCCCCTATGCCCGCAAGAAATATGATTTCTTTGATCTGCTGGATGACATCGTCATATCAGGCGAGGTCGGACACATCAAGCCGGACCCTGAGATTTTCCAAATCATGCTTGAGAAAGTCGGACGTCCCGCGCAGGAATGTTTGTTTATCGATGACTCGCTGACAAACATCAAGCAGGCGCAAAAAATGGGATTTGCCACGATTCATTTTCAATCCCCTGAGCAATTAGAAACGAAGTTGCGCGAACTCAAAATCGTCTAAAGCCATCTCCCACCTGTCATTCTGAGCCCTTCGACAGGCTCAGGATAAACTCCGCGAAGAATCTCTACCACGATGTGCGAGACTCTCACCGCACTGCGTTCGGCGCATGTGTCGGTCGCAATGTGCGCCCCCTCACACCGTCCTGGCGTCCCTTCGGGAGAGTGACAAGCAATTACCTGTCCATTTGACCAGTCAAATCCTGTCTCGCAGAACGGGATTATTCTGCGTTTCCTATGATAAGATTCGACGATACCAATCCCAGGGCAATCCATTCATGAGTCTCATTCACATACAAAACCTAAGTAAACAATTCAAAATTCTCAACCGCCGCGAGGGGTTGAGCGGCGCGTTCCGCGCTCTATTTTCAGGGGATTATCGTACCGTCGACGCGGTAGCGGGCATCTCGTTCGATATCGAGC
>DASWEH010000353.1:0-5471 GCA_036394895.1 Anaerolineales bacterium | reverse complement strand
ATTCCATCACCACAAACACATACCATTGCCGGAACAACCAGTCATTTACTACTGTAAAGTCGCATGCCCAGATGCCATTGGCTTGATTCTTCAAGAAAGTCGCCCAAGTCTGGCTTGAACCAAGTTCATTCCTCTCTTTCGGCATGTATTTTTGAATAGTTCGTTTACTCACTTCAATCCCCAACTTCAGCAATTCTCCGCGAATCCGTTCCGCTCCCCATAACTTGTTCTCTTTCACCATCTTCCGAATCAAGGTGATCGTTTCTGATTCAACCCTTGGCCCGCCTTGTGACCTCCGCCGCCAATAATTACGAAACAGATTCCGATGCCAACTCAGGAGTGTATCTGGCTGAATAATGTGAAGGGTTTGTTTCCAAAATTTCGTAAAGTGGGAAAGAAGAACGAGACGAATTCGATCAGGGTTGCTCAACTGAGGTCGCTTGACTTGACGCTTTAGAATGATCAGTTGCTGGCGTAACAACGCATTTTCTACAATTAGATCGGTACGACTGTGTGTTAGGTCTGAAAATAAATCGATGATTAAGACTGGCGTGGCAGGTTTTATCCAACTTTTGATACGCTCTTGAAGCCAAGAAAGAAATTTCCTCATCATGCTGCTCCCGGAAATTTACGAGACTAAAAAGCATGATAATACCGCTTCACCTCACAAAACCTGGCGGATGAATAAGTAGCCAGCACAGCTGTCCTATCGCTGCTGGTACAAGGTCAGCGGAATGCCAAAATAGCCGATGAACTTTGCATCAGGACGAGAACGGTTGAAAATCATCTTTATCACATCTTCGATAAATTGGGGGTCACCTCCCGAGTGGAAGCTGCGCTTTACATGTTACAGACAGGTTTACTTTCCAACACAAAAATGAGTGGAATCTCTCAAGACGAAAAAGACGATCACCGCTACTATGAATCCGGGTACCGAATTTCTTTATAGCTAGTTGCAACCTCAATCCAATTTTAGAAAAGGAGATTAAGTATCAAACAGAATGGATCGACAAGAATCAGGCGCGTCATACAGGTGGCCATCACCTTGATTATCGCTCTCACTTTCGTCGTCACGTCACCCGCCAATGCGCATGCTGACTCAAAGAACCTGAACATTGTAATGGTGCATGGCGTCTGGGCAGATGCTCCCAGTTGGAACGGTGTGACCGCGCGTCTCCAGGCAGATGGGTATACGGTCTATGCAGTGCCCAATCCATTGCGTGGACTTTCCTCTGACGCGGCATATGTTGCGAGTATCCTGAGCACGATCACCGGTCCGATGGTCCTCGTTGGACATTCGTATGGCGGCGCGGTCATCACCAACGCCGCGACCGGGAACTCCAATGTGAAAGCACTCGTGTATATCGATGCTTTCGTCCCTGATCAGACGGAAATTGCCTGCGAGATATCAAAGCGCGTTACAGAACGTCAAGTAGACTCGGTTTTGCTTTTGATTAAATGCTTAACTTCACATTAGAAACAGGAGGCTGCGAAATGCCAGTCTCGCGTTATCACGCGGGTGGATGTGCAGTTTTTCTTGCATGCCAGATGATATCGAACATTTTCTTCAAACTGCGTAGCGAAGCATAACATGCAAACTCGTTATGCCGTAAGTATTTGATGTCAACCCAATTTAGTAACAACACGTTCGATTAATTGCATTAGAGGCGTTGGATAAATTCCTAGGATGACTAAGATGACGCTAAGCAATATCAATGTCAGATACGCACTCCGGTTGATAGGCACAGCCACTTCTTCTTTCAACTCTGCCTGGCGAAACATAGTGATGACGATACGTAGATAGTAGAAAACGCCAATCACAGTGCCAATGACAAGCGCGGCCAGTAGCAACCATAAGGAAGCTTCCACACCAGCAGCGGCCAGGAAGATTTTCCCGATCAGGCCTCCAGTTGGCGGCAGGCTCGCAAGTGATAAGAGGGAAAGCGTTAAGAGTACTGCATAGCCTGGTCTCTGCCTGAACAGCCCGCGGTAGTTTTCCAACTCTTCAAATTCCTTTTCAGGTCTGGAGAGCAGTGAAATGATGCCGAATGCCATCAATGTTGTGATGATATAAACAACCAGATAAAAGGTCATTGCAGAAGCGGCAAGCAAGTTGCCAGCCAGAAAGGCTACCAATAAATAACCAAAATGAGCAATAGAAGAATACGCCAGGATACGTTTGACATTGTTCTGGCTAAGCGCTAGCACATTTCCCAATAGCATAGAAGCAATGGCGATGAAAGCAATTACATTCCATAGCCCACTACCACTCTCAATCGAGATATTTGCAAACAAACGCAGAAACAAGGCGAATACGCCACCTTTGGAAACGGTTGCAATAAATGCGGTCACTGGGGCAGGAGCCCCCTGATATACATCTGGCACCCACATTTGGAACGGAACCAGCGCCAGTTTAAAACCAATGCCGACGATTACCATACTGAGACCGATGGTCAAAAGAATGTCCCCTTCCGCAGGTAATTCCACAGCGGGTGTCATTTGGCTGAATTGCATCGTGCCGAAGACGATGTAAACCAATGCCATCCCGAAAAGCAGGAACGCAGAAGCCGCGGCCGCCAGGATCAGATATTTGATGGCCGCTTCGATACGCTGACGCTGGAAACGTGTGTAGGCAATCATGGTAAAGAGCGCGAGGCTCAATGTCTCAAGGCCCAGGAAGAATGAGATGAAATGGTCGCTGAGAATGAGTATGCACGCACCCAATGTAGCCAGCAGGATCAACATGTAGTATTCGTCTTTGTTGCCAGCCACTTTGTCTATGTAGGTGAAAGAAATAACAACAACCACCAGGCTGGCGACAAGGATAAGCCCGATATAAAAGATAGCGAATTCATCTATGATAAGTAAAGACGTAAGAGGGAGAGGCAGTGTACGGGACGCCAAAGGCAATGAAATAAGCGACAGAATCAGCCCAAAGAGAGTCAGGGAAAACGTTAGGCGGTGATTCCGCCAGAAAGCGGCGACCAGCATCACGGTCACGATTGAGGCGGATAGGATCAGCAGAGGGAAGAGTGATATCAAATCTTGTATTGGCATCGTGATCCGTTCTAACCCTGCAGTTCGCGCGCCGCGTCCACATCCAGAGTCTTGAACTGTTGGTACAGTCTCAAGATCAGTGCCAAACCAATGCTCACTTCAGCAGCCGCCACGGTGAGAATGAACAGAAACATCACTTGTCCGTCAGGCTGTCCCCACCTCGAACCTGCGATGACAAAGGCCAAGCCAGCCGCGTTCAACATGATTTCGATTGACATTAACATAAAGAAGATATTGCGACGTACGATTAATCCCACCAGTCCCAGCGTAAAGAGCATGGCCGATAGAATAAGTGCATGATATAGAGGAATGGATACCATTCAGACCTACCTTTCCTGCTTCTCTGCCCGACGACCCAAGTGATAAGCCCCAACCAAACCGGCCAGTAGCAACATGGAGGCCAGCTCAACGCCAAGCACGTAGGGACCAAACAAAGCGATGGCGACTTGATGAGGAGATAATTCCGTGAAGCCCTGTGGTTGAATGTAATCAAGCCGAAAGGCGAATACCAACTCGATCAGCAAGATGCCGGTCAGAATAACCAAGCCACGCCAAGTACTCAGGCTGAACCACTGACGCTCCTGCACCACCGACTGCGGACCCAGGTTGAGCATCATGATCACGAAGATGAACAACACCATGATCGCTCCCGCATAGATGATCACTTCGAGGGCGGCGATGAACGGGGCGCCGATAAGAAAAAAGATCACAGCCACTGCTAAGAGTGACGTGACCATGTACAACAAGGCATGCACGATATTCAAGTGCGTGATGACCATGAATGTGGAAACGAGGGCCACGACACCAGCCAGATAGAATAGAAAATTCATGGATGCCTCCCGTTATGGCAGCAGATCGCGAACATTCACAGGCTTGTCTTCCTTGATGGCTTCGCCTTTATCTTTGTCCTTGATTTTCAAACCAGCAACGCGATAAAAGTTGTAGTCAGGATATTTGCCTGTCCCATTGATCAGTAAATCTTCCTTTTCGTAGACAAGGTTCTGACGGTTGTATTCACCCATTTCGAAATCTGGCGTGAGTTGGATGGCAAAGGTCGGGCAAGCCTCTTCACAGTAGCCGCAGAAGATGCAACGCGAAAAATTGATTCGAAAAAACTCGGGATAACGGCGTCCGTGCTCATCTTCGGTGGCTTGAAGGGAGATGCAATCTACAGGACAGGCAACGGCACACAGATAGCAAGCGACGCAGCGCTCTTCGCCGTCAGGATCGCGCGTCAAGACGATGCGTCCGCGCCAGCGCGGCGGCAAATAAGGTTTCTCTTCGGGGTATTGGATGGTCTCGCGTTTTTGAAAGCTGTGCAGGAAAACCTCCCATATCGTTCGAAGTGCACTTGTAAACATTTAGTCTCCTTGTCTCTAGTCCTCTAGTCTTGGTATTTGACCAGCAGACTAGCCAACTACGGAACTATCAAACTACCTGACTATTGAACTACCCAGAGCCAGCACCACGCCACCCGTAATGACCAGATTAAGCAACGCCAACGGCAACATAACCTTCCAGGCATAACCCATCAACTGGTCAAAGCGCGGGCGCGGCAACGAAGCTCTCAATAGGATGAACAAACAAATGAATGCAAATGTTTTCAAGGCGAACCAGACGATTGGCGGAAGGAACGGTCCCAACCAGCCGCCGAAGAAGAGTGTAACTATCAAGGAGGAGATCAACGTAATGCCCAGATATTCACCTACAAAGAACATACCAAACTTCATCCCGGAATACTCGGCGTGAAAGCCAGCGATCAATTCGTTTTCGGCCTCGGGCAGGTCAAAGGGCAATCGGTGGGTCTCAGCCAGCCCGGCGATCAGGAATGTGAGCAAACCCAGGAATTGTGGGATGAAGAACCATATTCTTCTTTGCGCCTCAACGATCTCGCGCAGGTTAAATGACCCCGCCAGAATAACCACACCCGCCAGTGAGAGTCCCATAAAGACTTCATAGCTGAGCATTTGCGCCGCCGACCTCATTCCACCTAACAACGAATACTTGCTATTGGATGACCAGCCCGCTAACATTACGCTGTAAACGGTCAATGACGACATCGCCAGAAAGAACAATAATCCGATGTTCAGGTCAACCACGCCAATCCCAGGAGCGAATGGCACAACGGCAAAGGACATCAGCACTGCCAGCATGATAATTGCGGGTGCGAGCACAAAGACTGGCTTGTCGGCAAAGGGTGGAATCCAATCTTCCTTGGTAAAAATTTTTATCATGTCAGCAACCACTTGCAACAAGCCAAACGGACCCACGCGGTTTGGCCCGTAGCGATCCTGCCAGAGAGCCAGCAGGCGGCGTTCGAGCCAGATCAAGCCCGCCGCCACCGTGAGCACGCCGGCCAGCACACCGAAAATGTTTAACCAGGGGAGCAAGGCAGTCATTCCGTCAGGCTCCTT
>DASWEH010000352.1:0-7766 GCA_036394895.1 Anaerolineales bacterium | reverse complement strand
CGCACACACTGGAGACTCAGTTCCCCGGAGTCTATGCGATTGGAGATGTAGTCCAGATTGGGATGGCAAACGGAAAGCCACTTCCGAAGGCTGGAGTGTTTGCGGAGGCAATGGGCGAAACGGTCGCAGATCGTATCGCTGCGACATTTGCCGGGCAGCAACCCGAAGCGATGTTCAAGGGTGAGGGTGGTTGTTATTTGGAAGTGGGCGGAGGACAGGCAATGATGGTGAAGGGTCAATTCCTGGCTGAGCCTGAACCGGAGGTGATGCTCACCGAGGCGTCACCCAAATATCTTGAAGAAAAGCGGTCGTTCGAGACACAGCGATTGCAGACTTGGTTTGGATGAATTGCTCGGGTGTGGAAAAAACAGAGAACAGGAGAATCTAAAATCGTGACAACTTTAGCACGTGGACAAGTTCAACATATTAACCCTGACGACTTATCGAAAAATCCAGCCTTCACCCAAGTTGTTACCGTAACGGATCCGGCAAAGACAATTTACATCGGTGGGCAGGATGCTCTAGATGCATCTGGAACGATCGTTGGAAAAGGCGACATCAAGCTCCAAGTAGAACAGGTATTTAAGAACCTACAAAGCGCTTTGAAAGCCAGTGGCGCCGAATTAGAACACATCATCAAGTGGAATATATACATTGTGCAAGGGCAACCCCTTCGGCCTGCTTTCGAAGCATCTCAACAGATGTGGGGAGTCCGTCCTAACCCGCCAGCCATTTCTGTGATGTTCGTGGCTGGATTGGCGAACCCTGATTTTTTGGTAGAAATGGACGCTATTGCGGTACTACCTCAGTGACGAAAAAGTATAATATTATGGCTACCCCAAACGAATCTATCCTTGAATTGCGCGTTGCACTCACTACGAGTGATTATGAACGCTTGACAAAATTCTATTGCGATGGATTAGGAATTGAACCTGCTGCCATTTGGAACAATGGTCAGGGTCGAGCGCTTGTCCTCGAGATGGGTAAAGCAACTCTGGAGCTTTTTGACGAAGCGCAGGCAGAAACGATTGACCAAATCGAGGCGGAACAACGCATCAGCGGACGGATCCGGTTTGCGCTTCAGGTGCCTGATCTGAAGGCAGCGATGGAACGATTGCTGGCTCATGGGGCGACATTGGTTCATCCGCCGGTCATTACGCCGTGGGGAGATTACAACGTGCGGCTTCAGGATCCTGACGGCATGCAAATTACGTTATTTCAGGCACCAAATCAGGAAAAGGAAAAGTAGTCCTGCATAAAACGTATGGAGCGGAAAGCAAGTGAGTGGTGTACCTTCGTAAATGAAGACCGCTGAATCTGGGCGTCGGCAGGGTGGACAGGCATGGATGGTGACCTGCTTCAGGTGCGAGAGGAAGGGTTCAAGGTGGGCTGGTTTCGACCTGCAGGGGCAATGCTGGAAATTATCGGTCAGCGGCTCGATGCCGAGGCGCCTGCGCTTGAATCAGATATTCCCTGTTGTTACCCTACTCGATTTCAAGCAACAGGAATTTATTTTCCTAGCGAGGGATGCTGGGAAGTAAATGCAAAAGCAGAGGATGAGGAGCTTTCCTTTGTTGTCTGGGTTGAGCCCAAGATTACATCTCCCCAACTAACCCTTCAACATTTCATCGTGGGAATCTTCCTCTTCTTCAGGCTTCGCGAGCGGAGCGAGTGGCGGCATTTCGAGGATCGAGTTCAAACCAAAATGCTGTAAAAATTCAGGCGTGGTGGAATATAAGATAGGACGTCCAGGTCCGTCGGCGCGGCCCGATTCCAGAATTAAACCTTTCGTCAAAAGGCTCTTCATCATGCTGTCACTGTTCACGCCGCGGATAGAGTCAATTTGCGGGCGCGTGACTGGCTGTTGGTAAGCGATGATCGCAAGCGTTTCCAGGGCCGCGCGGCTGAGGTGAGTCGTGGCCTCTAGGCCGAGGAAGCGCTCGATCAATTCGGCGAGTTGTGGCGCGGTCGTCAATTGGAATCGTCCCGCGTTTCGTTGCAGACGCAGGCCGCGGGTCGCCAGAGAGGCATCCAATTCATTCAGGCCACGTTCCACAACCGAGGGAGCCACATCGAGTGCAGTTGCCAATTGCGCGGTGGTGACGGGTTCCGCTGCGACGAACAGCAGCGCCTCCAATTTCACAAAAAGTGGCAATTCAATATCGGATTGTTCGCCCGGAAAGGGCTGGGGGTCGCTCATGCTATAATTGCTCCGCTTACGACTTAAAATTACTGGATTTTGAAAGAAATGAGAATAAAAACATATAGTTTTCCACTATTTCTACTGAGCCTTGTGCTCACGTCACTCGCATGTGTTGTCTTCGTCGGCGGACCTGATTACTCAAACCTTCCACCAATCCCTGTTTCCGGTGAAGCCGCGGAAAGTATCAAAGCAGAAATTCAACGGGCTGTTGAAGCAGCCGCAGACACTGGTGTTCTTACTGTAAACCTGACCGAACCACAGATCACATCTTATCTGGCTACCCGTTTGCAAACGGACCCCAGCCTTCAACAATCGGATAAAAAACCACTTATTACCGATCCGCAGGTTTATCTACGGGATGGGCAGATGCAAATCTACGGCAAGACTCAGCAAGGCATATTTACCGCGAACATTGGCATCCTCGTGAATATGGGTGTGGATGCAAATGGTCAACCACAGATCGATGTTGCTTCAGCCGATTTTGGTCCCTTCCCGGCGCCCGAAGGTCTCAAAGAGGCGATCACAGCGATGGTCAAAGAAGCGTATACCGGTTCGTTGGGTCCGGTGGCGACGGGTCTACGGATCGAATCGATTTCCATCGCCAATGGCGTGATGACGGTCACTGGACGAATCAGATAGCGCACGGATTATACATTGGATTATTCACGCTGAGTGCTGCGCAAACGAAGCGCATTGAACATTATGCAACGCATCCCTCCCCGCCGACTCCCTTCGATCAAACTCAGGGCAAGCCTGCTTGCCGTATTACTAGCGATCTCTTTGCTAGTAAGTTGCCGTTCCCCGCAAGTGACCGGAGAGGATATTACCATCAGCATCACCGCTGACGGTCAAGCACGGAACTTCACAGTTCCGGCAGGCAGCACTGTCACTCATGCACTTCAATCGGCGGGTATTACCGTCGGGAATTTGGATCGCGTAGAGCCTCCCGCTTACACTGTTCTTGGCGATGGCAATACCATCACATTGACGCGGGTCAAAGAAGTCTTTGAAACCGAAGAACAGATTGTTCCATTTGAGCGCCAGGTTGTTCGCAACGAATCTTTGCCTGAAGGCGAAACACGATTGGTCCAGGCTGGTGTCAACGGTCAAGAAGAATTGACCTATCGCCGCGTTCTTGAAAACGATGTCGAAACCAGCAAGTCAATTGTCAAGTCAGTGACATTGCAAGAGGCGATCCCCGAAATCATGATGGTCGGCGCCCAATCCTCCTTTGCGCCGTTGCCCATTCCGGGTCATCTGGTTTATCTGGCTGGTGGCAATGCCTGGAGTATCGATACATCCACTGCAAATCGTACAGCCCTGGTCACCACAGGTGATTTGGATGGACGAATCTTCGAGCTGGCTCCCAACGGAAGTTATCTGATCTTCACGCGTAAGTCCAGCAAACCCGCTGACAAAGAAATCAATACGTTATGGGCTGTGCGGACAAATGCTGGTAAGCCGTTTAGTACCGGCATCTCGAATGTTGTCCACTTTGCGGATTGGATACCGGGTACAAATTCGATCGCGTATTCCACCGTCGAGCCGCGTGCTACGTCACCGGGTTGGCAAGCAAACAACGACTTATATCGTTACAGCATTTCCACTGGTGAACGAAGAAAAATCCTGGATGCGAGCAGTGGAGGTGTCTACGGTTGGTGGGGCATGACCTTTGCTTTCTCGCCCGAGGGTCGTCTTGCCTACGCACGTCCCGATGGCATTGGGCTGGTTGACTTGGATGGAAAATATCTTAAGCCCTTGCTAAACATCACGCCGCTCAACACCCATAGCGATTGGGCCTGGCTTCCATCGCTCACCTGGGGCGCAGATGGAAAGACGCTTTATTTTATTTCCCATGCGCCGCCACCCAGCCTGGTCAACGAAGAAGATTCGCCGTTCTTCGATATCAGCGCCACTTCTTTTGACAACAACGCCACCGTGCAAATCGTTCCGCAGACTGGCATGTTTGCGTATCCATCTGCTTCACCATTTCAAGCAAGTGCCAGAGAAAAGCAGTATCAAGTCGCTTTTTTGCAAGCAATTTTCCCTGAACAAAGTGAGACCAGCCGCTACCGCGTCGTTGTGATGGATCGAGATGGGTCGAATCGCAGGACTATTTTCCCTGCGAATGACGCGCCCGGTCTTGAACCACAGACTCCTGTTTGGGCGCCGGATCCCATTGAGGGGCAGTCAGGCGACTTCATCGCAGTTATTTATCAAGGTAACCTCTGGCTGCTGGATAGTGGCAACGGTCAAGCCTATCAAGTGACGGGCGATGGACTAGTGACAAGGATCGATTGGAAATAAACATCATCGCGCGGAGCGGGGCTTCTCGACCTACCCTCGAAACCTCGGTTCCGCGTGAATCAAAGAGAGGAAATCAAATGAATATCTTAATCACTGGAGCCGCCGGGTTCCTTGGCTCACACCTATGTGACCGCCTTCTTTCTGAAGGACACGAGGTCATAGGCTTGGACAATTTCATCACAGGCAGCCCGGATAACATCGCACATTTGATGGGAAATGAAAAGTTTTCGTTCCACAAACATGATGTATCAAACTTCATTTTTATCCAGGGTAAAGTGGATGCTGTTTTACACTTTGCCTCTCCAGCCAGCCCAAACCCTCAGTCACCCTCCGGGTATTTCAACCTGCCCATCCAAACCATGAAGGCCGGCGCGCTTGGCACACATAATTGCCTTGGCGTGGCACGTGCGCATCAGGCGCGCTTTCTGCTTGCCTCTACAAGCGAGATTTATGGTGACCCGCTTGTCCATCCGCAGACGGAAAGTTACGCAGGGAACGTAGATCCGGTTGGACCGCGCGCCGTCTATGACGAAGCCAAACGTTTTGCCGAATCATTAACGATGGCTTATCACCGGGCCCATAATGTTGACACTCGCATCGTGCGCATCTTCAATACCTACGGTCCGCGCATGGACTTGGAAGACGGTCGCGCTTTGCCCAATTTATTGAAACAGGCACTGCTCGGTCAGCCGCTCACTGTCTATGGGGATGGAAGTCAGACACGTTCTTTCTGTTATGTTGATGATTTGGTCGATGGCATCATCAAATTACTGTATTCTGACGAGCATTTACCAGTCAATATTGGCAATCAAGATGAAATGACGATCCTGCAATTTGCCGAGACGATCAACAAGATTGTGGGTAACAAAGCTGGGATTACTTTTGTAAAAGATGCACGCAGCGTCCGCGACCCGCAGCAACGCCAGCCCGATATCACGCGCGCCCGAAAGATCCTCAAGTGGGAACCAAAAGTCTCTCTCGAAGAAGGGATTCAAAAGACCATTCCGTATTTCAAGAAAAAACTGGGGGTGGAATGATCCTGACTGAGAACAAAGAACGTGTTCGTTTCCTAAAGTTTGCCACAGTCGGTGCGTTGGGCGCGGCCATTGACTTTGGCGTCATGAACCTCATGACTCATCTATTTGACATGAAGCTGGTGTATGCCGGAACGATTTCATTTGTTTGTGCGGTCATTAGCAATTTCACTCTAAACCGTTACTGGACGTATCCCGATTCGCGCTCGCGTCATTTCATCCATCAGCTGGGCATGTTCTTTCTTGTCAATGCCGCCGGGATCGCCTTTCGTATCCCAACGTTACATTTCGTTGAACCTTTCATGGCAGGCATCTTTGAAAAGGCTGGTCATTTATCTCATACAACGGCTCAATTCCTTGCCAAGAACGCCACTCTGGCGTTTGCCATTGGTGTTGTCATGATCTGGAATTTCTTCATTAACCGCTATTGGACGTATAATGATATAGACTGAAATTTTTTGAGCGGGATGTGGCTATGTCAGAACATCGTATTATTCCAATCTATAGCTCGCGCGGCGAAGTGGAAGCATTTTTAGTATTTCCTTATCTTTTCAACAAAAGCGGGGAATGGATCGGCTGGGTCACCCCCCAACGCGAAGTCTATTCGGTGATGGGTGCTTATGTGGGCGCGCTGACCAATGACCCGCGTATCGTCCGCCAACGATCACACAATGCGCTCCGACCACGCCTGAACGCACCACCTCCACCCGGCCGGCTCAACACTCCAGCGACAATTCCGCTGGCGCCACTGATGAGTGATCTCAGTCTTAGCTTGGTAGATGTCCTCGTTGAGGAACCCGAGCGATTGCACACGCTGGATAGCGGTGAATTCCGCGAAGATATAGATTAAGTAAGCCTTGCGAAGGTTGGATATAAGCAGTTCGAGCATATTTGCGACAAACCTTTGCAAGGTTTTTAGTTGAACTGCTGAGATAACTTCCCCAGACATGGTAAACTCATAGCAAGTTTTATTGCGATGACGAATACCTTGCCTCCCAAACCTATCAGTGCCTCGCGCATCACCATTTCACAATTAATGCATCCTGAACATGCCAACCTGCTCGGTAATGTGCACGGTGGTTGGATTATGAAACTGGTGGATGAAGCCGGTGCACTTTCCTGCATGCGTCATGCCCAAAAGAAAGTTGTGACCGTGGCGATTGACTCGATGACGTTCCGTCAGCCCATAAAACTTGGTGACCTTGTCATCCTCAACTCCGAAGTCACTTACACGGGGCATACCTCTATGGAGGTTACCGTCGAGGTGATAGCAGAGAATCCCATTACCGGTGAGCGCACACACACGAACACAGCTTATCTGGTTTATGTCGCGCTGGATGATGAAGGCAGACCTGCTTCCGTTCCTCCGGTGAAGGCGGAAACAGAAGAAGATAAACGCAAGATGGAGCAAGCGCAGCAACGACAGGAACGAAGACTGAAACAAAAATGATTTCGTCCTGAGCGGACGCTGAGCAGAGTGAAGAGGTAGTCTAAGGACGGTTAGGAATCCAACTCGCGCTTCGACTGCACTCCTCGAAGAACTCTCGTCGCTCCGCTCACGAGGTCCCG
The DNA here is from genome assembly GCA_036394895.1 of Anaerolineales bacterium. GTDB lineage: Bacteria > Chloroflexota > Anaerolineae > Anaerolineales > Villigracilaceae > Defluviilinea. The sequence goes on along the minus strand of DASWEH010000352.1, from coordinate 653 downwards.
GCGTCCGTGCGGGAGCGCGAAGGTTTTTATGACCGAACCCGAACTTACCCAACCTGAAGAAAAACCTGAACCAAAAGAACGCGTGGCACACTCGTTCCGCAATTTGCGTGAGCTAGTGGATTTTGTGGCGGGAAAATCAGTGCCATCGCTGGTGCCTGAAGAAGGACGTGTCACGGAGGCATTGCCATTCCCGTTCCTGGCCATTGTCGGTCAGCAGGAGATGAAGCTGGCATTACTGCTTGGGCTGATCAATCCGAATATTGGCGGGATTTTGTTGATCGGTCCGCGCGGCACAGCCAAGACGACCGCGGTGCGCAGTCTGCTTGATTTGCTTCCACAAGTGGAACGGAGCACTTGCCCTTATGGATGTTTACCCGAAGATATTGAAAGCGGCGGCATCAACGCGGTCTGCCCCGACTGTGCGAAAAAATATGGCGAAGGACAGCCGCTAACTGCACCGGATCGAGTCCGCCTGATTGAGTTGCCACTCAATGCGAAAATCGAAGATGTGGTTGGCGGCATTGACGAACGCGCCGCGATCCATGAACGCATGCGCATCCGACGCGGCATCCTGGCGCAGGCAGATCGCAATCTACTTTACATTGATGAGATCAATTTATTGGACGACGATATTGTCGACTCGATCCTGGATG
>DASWEH010000351.1:0-4787 GCA_036394895.1 Anaerolineales bacterium | reverse complement strand
GCAACCACCGTATCTACCCGCTCGGGATAGCGGACCAGGACTTCAAGCGCGACGGTCGCGCCTGAACTGTTGCCAAAGACGACAGCGGGTTTATCGGTCAATTGCTCGATCAAATGCCGGACATCATCGGCATCAGTATCCAATCGATGATCATAGTCCTGAGGTCCGTCGAGCTCACTGCGAGAAAAGCCGCGGCGGTCGTAGGTGACCACTTGATATCGTTCTGCAAGTGGACTCACCAGCGGGCGAAAGACTTCTCCTCTTCCAGCGGCCCCTGGGATCATAATTAGTAGTGGCCCATCACCAATTACTTCGAAATACAACTGTGCGCCGGGAACGGTGAGTGTACTCATATTCTTATTCCATTCTTCATCACTGATGTCGAAAGGTTGTTCTTCAACCTGATGAGTTGGCTCATCAGTGTTGCGGTATCTTATGAAAGCGCAGCAAGATCTCCGTCAGGTTTGGCGCGTAGATCACTGCCAATGCGCACACCACTGCCAGCACAATGATCACGGCGATTGCGATAATGACTTTCTTGTTCACTTTATTTAACTCCTGATGATATTCCTGCTCACAAGTATGCGAGTGCTTCGCGAACGGTTAGCCGGGATGCCTGGGATGCGGGTGCCAGAGTAGCCAGCACTGCGCCAAGAACGACCACAACGACCCAAATGATGACTGCCTGAATCGAGATCTGCGGAGCTAAGTATTGATACAGAATCAGCTTGCTGAAACCATCGCTTATCATCGCCGTTAGAAAAAGGGCAGGAATGATTGCGACCACAATACTTATCACGGCTATGAAGATGCCTTCGGCAACCACTATGCGGCGCACAGTAGAGGCACGTGCGCCAATTGCGTACATCACACCGAACTCGCGAGTGCGCTCAAGCACATTCGTACTCATCGTTGAAGCCAGCCCGACGAACCCGACCACTCCCATGGAGATAGAGAGTCCTAGGAAAATGAAGATGATTGGGAGAAAATGGCCAGCCTGGATGGCTTCGGAACGGCTTGAAGATTCCGCGGAACGCACCACAATCCCCACATCGTTTAGAACACGTTCAGCCGCATTAGCCACAGCTAATCGAGTGTCCTCATTATGGCTATCTGTTTCGATACGGAGCACATTGGGCCAGTTAGCACCGGTAGCCGCCCTGAAGCCCTCGTCTGTCACCCACACACTCACTCCACTGTACTCGGAGATGCCCACTACCTTCCAACTGGTGGGGCGTCCGCCAATCGATAGTTGAACGGTGTTGCCGCTGCGAACGCCAGGCAGAACTTCGACAGCCACTTTCTGGCCGATCACGATGCTGCCTGTCTCCTCGGGGCGCAACCAGCGACCTTCGAAGAGGTGCGGCGGAATCAGCGACCTATCCTCGGGAAAAACGTCCAAATTCATGCTGGAATGTGCCTGGTCCGGATAGGTACGGGTGATGCTAAGTTGCCCAGGCTGGGCGATGCTGGTTTGAATAATTGTCCATGGTTCAGCGTTGCTTACATGGGGGATTTGCATCATCAAACTTTTCACTTTGTCCGCCGGAACCTGATTGGTATTGTCAAACTTGATTTCGATATCCCATTTGCGCGATTCGTTGCCTTGCTCTAGCGATGTTTGGAGGTTACTCATGATCGACATTCCAACAATAAAGACGATTCCAGCGCTTGCCAGAAGGCCGACAGCCAGAAGGAATCGAGCTCGCTTTCGGAAGATGTTGCGAAACGCTAGTAGCAGCATACGGTTGAGGCCACGTAGTTTCGCGAGCCAATTATCCAGACGGTTTACGGTGAATGTTCGGAGGTCAACGCCGCGATCATTGAGCGCCTCCCGAACCGTCGTGCGACTCGTCTTCACCAGTGGTACCAGAGCGAAAATGAGGGGCACACCAATCCCAGAGGTGATGGCCACTACGTACATCCACCATGGAGCCGTCAGGCTGGCGGCGTCCATGCCCAGTACGCCGCTGAGAATCGCGTTAGTAAAGAGGCGGCTAAACAAGATGCCAGGAACAATGGCAAAAGCAGTAGCTATGGCGGCGATTGAAAGCGTCATCAGGAGGTACAACTGCAGCACCCGGCTGGATCGTGCGCCAATAGCTTTCATCATCCCAATTTGCGGAATTTGTTGGGCAAACAACCCATTGAGCATGGTGGCGACCAGGATCGCACTAAGCAACATGCCAGCCAGGCCAAAGATAAGCAGCGCTAGCAGAAGTATGTTTGCTTGCCGTTGGTGAGGGTGAGCATACGGCGGTGGAACTTGGATTTCGCGAATCGCCACTCCGTAAGTCTGCTGTATCCAGCCGGCAAGCTCACGGGTAGCAGCCACAATGACATCTCGGTCACGGCCCGGTATGGTTAAACCTGGCTGATCGGCGACCTGGATTTTCAGCTCATCCAAAGCAACGGCCTCTCCCAAGCTTGGCAGGGAGGCCGTGGTAATGAAGCCATATCCTTTCTGTTCCTGGAACGAAGGTACAAGGGCTGGATAGTACACCACTCCGCTGATCTGAAGTGGTGTCGGTTCACCGTTGGGAGCCTTGACGATCACGGTGTCTCCGACCGCCACGTTCAGCAGCTTGAGCGAGGAGCGCTCGAGCAGGATCTCTCCGGCGGCAGGCGGCCAGCTGCCCTGCTCGACCGTGAAGGTTTCTATCTGCATCGGGTCGTCCGGCGCGGCAACGAAGATCTGGAGTGGGCTTGGCCCCCACGCTTCGCGGCCGCCTTCTTGCTTTGTCTGGAGTGTAAACTGGGTCCGTGGGGCAGCATTGATGATTCCCGATTGCTTACGGGCTGCGGCCGCGATGGCTGCCATCTCCTCGGCGTCAATCCCGCGTTCAAACAGAATTGTTGCCGACGCCGGATTGGTGCTCAGGTAGCTACGGGAGGTCTCTCGGCCCGTGATGCCGCGCGTATATAAGACCCCACTGAATACTATTAGTGTCACGCTCATGGCAATAACCATTAGCACAATCCGAGGCCAGATTGTTTGCATATCACGGAGCAACTTGATGAATAGTATTGGCGTCATACCGGCATCACCTTTGAGTATCATCAGCGACGCGGCCATCTACCAGCGTCACCTGCCGGTCTGTGTAGGAACTGATATCGCGCTCATGGGTAACCACGATGATCGTGCGCCCATCGGCGTTCAGTTTGGCGAACAGTTCCAGAACCGACGTTCTGGTATGTTCGTCGAGGTTGCCGGTCGGCTCGTCAGCCAGCAGAATTGGCGGATCATTCGCCAGTGCCCGCGCTATCGCCGCCCGTTGTTGCTCCCCACCCGACAGGGTAGCGGGCAGCTTGTCCGCCTGATCTGCGATACCAACGCGCTCCAAAAGTTCCAGAGCTCTGGATCGGCGTTGGGACGCCGGGATGATCTCTGCAAAATCCATCGGCAGCATCACGTTCTCCGCCACTGTCAACGTCGGCAGCAACTGGAAGAACTGGAACACCAGCCCCACATTCCGGCCGCGCCACTCTGCCAGCCCCGACTCCGTGAGTGAACCAAGGTTGGTTTCAGCGATAATGGCTTCGCCTTTTGTCGGCCGGTCGATACCTGCCAGGAGGTTTAGCAACGTTGTCTTGCCGCTTCCGGATCTTCCGACGACAGCAACGAACTCTCCCGTCTGGATACGCAGGTTGATGTCTTGAAGGGCAGTAAAGGATCCAGAGGGAGTTTCGTAGTCTTTCTGCATCTGGCGCAAGTCGATGATATAGTCTTCCCGATGCTGTGGGTTCCGCTTCCTAGTTTCATTTTGTTGCAAGGGATAGCTTTGCTTCATTGTTCCTTTCATAATTATCCGAACTCTTATTCCGTTATTGAACTTTCTGTCCTCCAACGTTATAATGTTTGAGTATGGTTTAGTCAACAACCAAATCAACAAGAAAAGTTCATTTATGAACTAAAATGCCGAAATTGTACGGAAAGAGGTGAAAGATATGCTCCAAAACGATCTGGACCGACGAGTGCAGAAGACCCGAAAACTCTTACAAGATGCTTTGATCGAGTTAGTAGCAGAAAAGAGTTACGAATCAGTCACGATTCGAGAGATTTTGGACAGAGCTAATGTAGGACGTTCTACATTTTATGCTCACTTCTAGGATAAAGATCAACTGTTACACAGTATTCTTGATCGTCTCAATGAGCTCTTCGAGCAGCATGAAAAACTATTCTTGGATGCGAAGAACAACTTTGGGAATGCTGACATCATGAATCTTACCCACGAACTTTCCCACACACTTAGCTTGTTCAAGTTTATTGGGCAAAATCATCGCTTCTTCAAAGCCATGCTGGGGAATCGGGGCTACGGCATATTCGCCAAGCCCGTTTACGATTATGTGTTTGTGCATGTACACGGTATATTCACCAAACCTGCCCACAATGATGTGGCTGCACATGTGCACGAGTCTTTCAAAATGCTGAAGTCACATGAGAAGTATGGTTCACTCGAATCCGAAATTGCGGCCCATTATTTTGTCAGTGCATTGATGGGCATCTTGGTGTGGTGGGTTGAGAAAGATAAGCCTTGTACAGCAGAAGAAATAGATAGGCTTTTTAGAGAGTTAGCAGTCCCCGGCTTCAGACATGTCTTGGCGGCAACTCACGAGATCTAATCTTAAGACGACGCCATGCGTTCTTCATTGTTCTTGTCTGCCTGGTTCTCTTATTTTGTGCTAATGCGTAGGGTGGCTTTCCATGGCCGCCGTTTTCGGCAGACAAGAAACCTGCAATATGGTTCCTATGGCGTGGTCTGCAAAACGCGTTCAGTTTTTTAGAC
>DASWEH010000350.1:0-5225 GCA_036394895.1 Anaerolineales bacterium | reverse complement strand
GGAAAATCCGTCAACGGCGAATCCCGTCTGTGGGCGGAGCGCCTGCGTATTCTCGATACCACACAATTCACGCAGGTCGTGGCACGGTATGGCAAAGAAAACGGCTGGCTTGATGACCAGGTTGCCATTACGGTCAATCCCAAAAAGTACGGCACGGCGTTTGTCTACTACGTGGGTGCCTATCTGGATGAAGCCGCGCAATCCGCGCTGATGGATTTGATTCTGACAGCCAGCGATATTCATGCGCCGCTGCAAGCTCCGCAGGGTGTCGAAATCTGCCAGCGCGTTTCTCCCGGCGGGGGAAAAATTTACATCCTCATCAACCATCGCAACGAACCCCAAAAGGTAACTCTGCCTTGGAAAGCGTACGAACATCTCAGCGATACAACCTGTCAGGGAGAGTTGGCTTTACTTGCGTATGGCGTGGCGATTCTGACAAAGGACCTTGGATGATCTCACAACTTACCCGCATTGGCGAATCGATAATTTTTTGAGGACATACACCATGCAAAACCTGATTCCACTTCCCGCCTTGATGAAGCTGGACCAAGGAACATACACGCTCCACTCCGACGCGGCCATTTCTGTTCACCCGGATCGGGAGGAAATTCGCCTCGTTGGGCATTTCCTCGCGGATCGTCTCCGACCTGCCACCGGCTTCGAACTGCCCCTCTTGCCTGCTGAAGCTCCTTCCACCAACGGGATTCTCTTGACAATCTATGAAGCGGGAACGGATCTTGGGGAAGAAGGCTACGAACTGCTTGTTGAACCCAATGGGATTCTCCTCCGGGGCTTGCATCCAGCGGCGCTGTTTCGCGGCGTCCAGACCATCCGGCAGCTCCTGCCTCCGGCGATCGAAGCACACACTCAGCAGCCTGGCCCATGGCAGATGAACTGTATCACCATTCGGGATATGCCCCGGTTTGGCTGGCGAGGTGTGATGCTCGATGTGGCGCGTCACTTCTTTCCCGTCGCGAACGTTAAGCGCTTGATAGACCAAATGGCATATTACAAATTCAACATTCTGCATCTCCATCTGACCGATGATCAGGGCTGGCGACTGATGATTCGCTCCTGGCCGCGATTGGCGGAATACGGTGGAACCACAGACTTTACAGGCGGTGCCGGAGGGTTCTACACTCAGGAGGACTATCAGCAGATTGTAGAGTATGCCGCCGCTCATTACATCACCATCATCCCAGAAGTAGACATGCCTGCTCATGTGAATAGTGCTCTGGCCTCTTATGCAGCTCTGAACGATAATGAAGAGGCACGTCCGCTCTACACCGGTTATGAGGGAGGGTCCAGTTCTCTTGCGATCCACAAGGAGGTCACATACCAATTTCTGGAGGACACGCTACGCGAGATCGCCGCGCTGACGCCAGCCCGATACATCCACATTGGCGGCGATGAAGCGCATTCCACTGATGAGTCTGACTATAAGATTTTTATTGAACGAGTCCAGAAGATTGTTCAAGGACTTGGGAAGCAGTGTATCGGTTGGGAGGAGATCAGTCGGGCTGACCTGTTGCCTGACACCGTCGTCCAATATTGGTGGCAGGCACCACTGGCTCGGGAGGCTGCCCGTCGCGGGCATAAGCTGATCCTTTCTCCTGCTTCCAGGGTCTACCTGGATATCAAATACGATGCCTCCACCTCACTCGGCCTGGATTGGACAAAGCAATATATCGATGCACGAGATGCTTACGACTGGGATCCAGCTTCCATATTGGAAGACGTGACTGAAAAATCCGTTCTTGGCGTGGAAGCAGAGTTATGGACTGAAACCATCGCCACCGTAGACGATATGGATTACATGTTGTTCCCGCGCTTGCCCGCCTGCGCCGAGATCGGTTGGACGCCGCGGGAAAAGCGCCACTGGGAGGAATACTGTCGGCGTCTGGCGAACCATGGGCAACGCCTGGCCGCGATGGGTACCAAATTCTATCGCTCACCGCAGGTGGCCTGGGAATAGAAGTACCGATTTCCGATGTTTAGTGGAACAAAACCCATCGAATACGACAACCATCTATCAAAGAGGTAACATGAGTCAACCCTTATTCGGGCGCACAGCTAGCACAGAGGCTGCCGCGCAATATGCTCAAGAATACAAACTCGATTTTATCGATCTACATTTTCGCGAGGACGAAGCCAAACTGTGTCAGGCCATGAATGCGCTCGATGCTCTCGGCGTCAAGTACGTTCCCAATTTCGAGGGCGCGCCGGTCGGATGGATACCCTCCGCCGAGCTCAAAGCGGATATTGCCAAACGTCCTGGCTTCCTGGGCTTCATGCTGGATGAATTGGATCACATGCAGATCAACGCACACTGGCCGGTTGTAGATTATTATGGCTACAACAATGTACATTACCTGGCGGAAACGGAAGGTCTCGACTTGTTCTCGGCGCGCCAGTTCGTGTTGGATGCATTGCAGAAGCGCAACGCGGCCTGTACTGTCGGCAATACTCCGGCCGCGGGTGAATTCCTCTTCCCAGTGATGCACCACACCACCGCTCACGCCGGGATGAACATTGCTCCGAAGATTCTCAAAGAGACCTGCGGACCCGCCATGCTCGCGGTTGCCATGGGCGCAGCACGCCAATATGGTGTTGAGTTTTGGATCGACGTGGATTACTGGTGGCACAACGAAACGATTGGCCACTCATTGGAACGATTCGAGTCAGCGCTCAAGCTGGCCTACTGGTCAGGCGCGGACAAAATCTATGTGGAGGGCGGCGGACGCTACGCAACGGGACATCCCCTCGCTGAACAAATCGAGAACGCTTACATCAACTTCCTGTATGATTATGTTCCGGCTCATCCTCGACCTTATACCTGGCGCGACTTCCGCCCACAGGTTGGCATCATTCGCTATGACGATACCTGCTTCGATGTTCGTCAGGGCTATCTCGGCGAGTACCCCGGCCCACTCTATGGACATATCCCGGCAGGCGCAGCCAATACCGAGTGGTTAAATATCTGGTCACTGCTTTCGCATGGTTTCATCCGCACTGATTCACTCTCGCACCAATGGGAATCGCGCCGCTTTGGATCGCGCACTCTTTTCGTTCCATTACATAACGTGGCAGTCTATGATCACCAAGTGGATGCCCATATCCTTGCAGGGTTGAAATTGATCTTCCTAACCGGGGATACCATTTCGGAGCAAACGTTTGCGGCTGTGGAGGATCTGGTCAAACAAGGCGCGACCTGTGTCCTGCCCCCGCATCTCGCGCCGGGTGAATCTGACCTAGCTTCTATTCATGAGAACACGCTGTTACCTGACTCCGCCGGGCAGTGGCTGGTCGTCCCCGAGTTTTATCGTCTGCATTACGAAACCTTCTGTGCCGGACCGATCATCCCTCTTTTGCGCGAAACCCTCCAGTCTCTGATCGGTGATGGTGATACCCTGGTCTACGATTTTGGCAGATATCAGGCGCACATCCGTCAGGCTGGCTGGGATTATCCACGTCACGAGATCATGACATGGAATGTCCCTCTTACTCAATATGGTGCCAATCCTGACAAGCTTGAGTTTGAAATTGTACAAGGGTGATACTGAATCACGAATTCGAGGAGCTACATATGACCACCACTCAGCAAGTAGAATGGGAATCCCATCTTCAAATTTCCGCCGAAAACGTGGGGCGCTACCGTAAAGGACAGGCACGACTCCGCTTTGTCTCCGCGTCCCGCGAGCCGGTCAAAGGGCTGGAAGTGCACGTAACGCAGAAAACGCAGGATTTTCTTTTCGGCAACTTGATATTTGACCTGGTCTGGGGCGAAGCGCCATATAAGCCTGATCTGTTCAAGCAGCGCTTTCTCGAATTGTTCAACCTGGCGATTTTTCCATTCTATTGGCCTTACTATGAACCCAGGCCGGGCCAAATGCAATGGCAGCGCCTGCTCCCTGTGCTGGAGTGGTGCCGGGCCAACGGTGTGACGCCGAAAGGGCATCCGCTCGTCTGGCCGTATACCGCCGGAATTCCGGAGTGGCTGTACGATATACCCGATGGAACAATCGAGCCGCTGATTCGGGCGCGGGTAACTAGCCTAGTGAAGGGCTTTGCGCAGGATATCCAGATTTGGGATGTCACCAACGAGGCGGTTAACCACATTTCATGGGCAGAGGGCACACACCCGGATTTCAGGAAACGCTACCACGAAGTGGATTTGTGGCGCGGCATCGAGGTAAGCGGAGCTTTCAAACGGGAGATTCCTATTCCCGAAGCCGCTGATTGGGTGAAGGACAGTTTCCGTTGGGCCCACGCGGCCAACCCTCGGGCCACGTTGATTGTCAATGATTACAACCAAGAGTATGATCCTCACACTCGCCAGCGCTTCTACGATTTGATCGTCGAGTTGCAACGCCGGGAGGTGCCAGTTTCCGGGCTGGGGCTGCAAGTGCATCCGATTAATCACTGGCTGTGGCCGCATGAAATGCGGGACACGCTGGAAATGTATCAGGAGTTGGACATCCCCATTCACATCACGGAATTGCACCAGCCATCGTGGGAGCAAGAGATCGAGGGCGGTTTCCGCGAAGGGATGTGGTCACGAGAAGCACAGGCCGATTTCATGGAACAAATATATCGGCAATGCTTTGGTCATCCCGCGGTGGTTTCGATCAATTATTGGGGACTCTCTGACCGTCAGAGCTGGATCAAAGGAGGCGGTCTGGTGGATGAAGAATATCGGCCCAAACCCGTTTTCGAGCGACTCAAGGGACTCATCAAAGGCGAGTGGCTGACCCAACCCTTCACCGCCCGCACCGATGAAAACGGCGAGATTACCTTCCGTGGTTTTTACGGAAATTACGAATTCGTGATTCCCAGAACCGCGCGGCAACATCAAACATTCAAATTTCACTTGGCAGGAGACAAGGAAAATTCTGGACAGTTCATCGTATGACGAATTGGAACCAACCTGCAATGCACACACGAACAGCTTGAAAGGATGTATACCCATGTACATCGTCAGCCTGAGTTTTGATGATGGTTTCGAGAAATCCAACCTCCAGATTGCTGAGATCTACGAGAAGTTTGGTCTGTCCGCTTGCTTCAACGTGCTGGCTCGTGAGGAAGTGGATGGCGAAAAGGTGAATGACCCATACCACAACTGGACCAAGGGCGATTTCAAATTGTGGAATGAGCTACAAGCGCGCGGGCACGAGATCATGCCGCATGGGTTGATCCATCACAACCTGGCGAACATGCCCCTGGCA
>DASWEH010000349.1:0-9623 GCA_036394895.1 Anaerolineales bacterium | reverse complement strand
TGGGGTTCACCCGCGTCTTCCGTTACACACCTGGCAAAAAGGACTGGATGGCGAATGGCTTACCCATTGAAGGAGAAGAAGCCCTTATTCAGCGCGCCGGCGACTTTGCCCGCTTGGATGTGCCCACTTGTAGCTTGACCGAACGAATAGGAGAAGTGAAAGAGCGCATCCAAAAAGCGGGATGGGATTCTTGTGTCGTTACCTACGAGGATCGAGTCGTCCTCGGTCTGCTCCGCCCCGAAGCGTTGAACGTCAATCCTCAAGATACGGCGGAACAGGCGATGGAAAGTGGCACGCGGACATATCGTCTGAATGTGCCTCTTGAAAAGCCAATGCAATATATGCAGAAAATGGTCGTCGATAGCGTTGTGGTCTCCACTTCTGACGGAAAATTGTTTGGGGTGTTGAAACGATAAGATGTGGAGAAAGCTTTGGCTGGGCGGCTAGGAGTAGAATGATGGCTCGGTTAACCTTGTGAAGCGTCCTTCGGACAGCCTTCACAAGGTTCGAAGAGCGATAGGAGATTGAATGCAATTTGACGATTTTATCCATCGAGTGCAAGAACAGGCTAGGTTGGGTACGCGTGATGAGGCCATCTCAATTACGAAAGCCGTGCTGGAAACGCTGGGAGAACGGCTGGATCGCAAAGTTAGGAATGGACTCGAATCGCAGATTCCCAATGAGTTGAAAGACTTTCTTCTGGCAAGGGAAGAAGATGCCGATCGCTACAATTTGCGGGAGTTCTATAACCGAGTGGGAGCGCGGGCAGATTTGAAGTATCAAGGTGCCGTGGAACGTACGCGGCAGGTGTTCTCCGTGCTTCGGGAGGCTATTCCCGAAGGAGAAATACAAGATATTTTAGAAAGCCTGCCCAGCGAATATGAGGCACTATTTGAAAAGGAAATTCCAAACCGTTGACGGCAAGTTAAATCTGCTGCCCGCTGTTTTATTTCGGCTGGTAGCGCTAATGAGAATATTTAGAGAATGCAGGAGATGAATAATGGCACGAGTAGCAATTAATGGGTTCGGCCGCATTGGTCGGGCAATCTTTAAGATTATGCTCGACACACCCGGACTTGAAATTGCGGGACTGAACGATATTGTCCCACCGGATAATCTAGCCTACCTGCTCAAATACGACACGGTCTATGGACGTTATGAGAAAGCGATTGATAACACAGAGCATAGTCTGATCGTGGATGGCAAGGAATATCCCGTTTATGACATCAAAGATCCCTCTCAACTCCCCTGGGAAGAGTTGGGCGTAGATATTGCTATCGAAAGTACGGGAGTTTTCACCAAAACCGAAGACCTAAAGAAACATATCGAAGCGGGGGCGAAATACGTGATTCTATCCGCTCCGGTAAAAGGAGATGAGATTGGCACAGTCGTCCATGGCGTCAACAAACCTGGCGAACCGGCCCAAATCATTTCTTGTGCAAGCTGTACAACCAATGCGATTACACCACCCATGGAGATCATGAACCGCCGCATTGGAGTGAAAAAAGCTTTGATGACGGCGGTTCATGCCTACACTTCTTCGCAACAGCTTGTCGATTCGCCAAGCAAGAAATTTCGGAGAGGCCGGGCAGCCGCAGCTAATTTCGTTCCCACCTCGACCGGCGCCGCGCTTGCCACCACGAAAGCCTTGCCTGAACTGGAGGGGAAATTCGATGGGGTATCCATTCGTGGCCCGGTTACTGTCGGTTCGATCGCGGACATCGTCTTTCTTGCCGCGCGACCAACTTCTGTTGAGGAAGTTAACCAGATTTTTTGGGAAGAAGCGCAGAGCGACCGTTATGTTGGAATCCTGGGAGTCAGCGATGAACCTCTGGTCTCCTCTGACATTATCAAAGATTCCCGCGCCGCGATCATCGATCTGGGACTCACCCAGGTCATTGATGGCGATCTGGTGAAGATTATGAGTTGGTATGATAACGAATGGGGATATAGCAGCCAGTTGGTCAGAGAGGCAGCCAGGATTGCACGCGAAGTAGAGAATCTCCGGCAAGCTTGAAAGGATACAATCACGACTGGTAAGCCGGTAGACGCTCAAGAAGTCGAGATGGAACTGCCAGATTCACTTTATTTTCTTCAACAGATCTGATCCAGTGAGCTGGGACAAGCTTCCGCTCTTTGAACACTAGACCCTCGGAGATTAGAAAATGGGTGGCCTTATTCGATTCAGCGTTGACAAATAAACGTTCAACATCGCCAACGTGCTCACCATCGGAGCTAATGACATCGGCTCCCTCTTTTAAAGGTATTGTATCTGCTGGGATATTCCGTGTCGTCTCGACCGGTGGCCAACCATAATATCCTGGTCCGAACGCCGGGTAGCCGATATACCCAGAAGGTGGGTACCAATAATAAGCCGGTGCATACCGGTAAGTGGAAGGACCGGTTGAGCTGATATCTTTCTCGGTGACCTCGACAAAGTGTGTTTCCTCAAAAGGTGGCAATTGATCGGGATCGTCGATCTTTTGATTCAATTCAACTCGCTCTTCCGTTGCGGTACTGACCATCGCAATGGGCACAACTTTATCCTCCGGTAAGAGCCAACCTTTCTGGACAACGATATGAGTGACTTCATTTGTGGCTGGGTCCAGGACAAAACGGTTGATCTTGCCCACCTCCTCCCCGCTGAGGGTAAAGACACTGGTTCCTTCTTTTAGTTCCATTTCTAAACTCCTATCTTCCTATATAGGTCAACTGCCCATCATTTCGGATCGCACCTGCAGCCAGCGCAGGATATCTCTCCGCCGGAGCATTCCGATTAGCTTGCCGTTTTGCACCACCGGGATTTGGCGCATTTCCTTGTTCGCCAACTTTTGGAAGGCGTCCATCGCATCTTCACGCGGTGTCACCACGTCCAAATCTTTTTCTGGCACCATAACTTGTCGAACAGTTGTTGTGTCCCAGGCGGAGCGTTCGACACCACGCAGGTTTTCGACATAAACCACCCCCAACAGACGGTCGCTCTCTACCACTGGGAATGCCCGGTCATCTCCCTGCATTACATGATCGTATACTAGCGTACTGATTGGAAGATCGGGCGAAACTGCCGGCGCGGGTTCGCGCATCAGACGAGTGATTGGAACTCCCTCCAGCATATCCTCGACCACAACTTGCTGGTAACTTTGGGAAGCCGCGTTGACCAGGAACCATCCGATAAATGCAAACCAGATGCCATTCGTGATCCCGGTCCCCAAAATGGGAAGATTCGCTCCAAAGACCATCGCAATCCCCGCTAGAATCATGAGCCAGCCAATTCCTTGCCCGAGAGCGGTAGCCCAACGCGTTGCCCTGCGGAAGTTGTCCATCGTCGCCCATAGAATCGATCGAAGGATTCGTCCGCCATCCAGAGGAAACCCAGGGATCAGATTGAATAAGCCGATCAGAATATTGATTGGACCTAGCCAGAGCAGCATTGTGGATAGAGGATCCAGACCGCGCAACAATTGCATGAGGTTATTCAGTGCAGTAGCCATCTCAGGCACATTTTGTCTTCCAAGCCAGATGAAACCGGCACCAAGCAGGATGCTCGTTAATGGCCCAACAATCGCCATTAAGAATTCTGTCCCTGGTGAGGGAGGCTCACGTTCAATGTTTGAAACACCTCCAAAAAAGAATAGTGTGATCCTGCGCACGGGCAGACCGCGCGCCTTAGCCACCAGCGAGTGAGCCAACTCATGCAGGAGAATAGAGAAGAAAAACAACAGGGAAGCTGCAACACCTACAGCAATATTCAGACCCAGCCCCCAATCCGGGTGGAGAGACGGAAAAACGGCTCCAGCCAAATTCCAGGTGACGAGCAGAAAGATAAAGATCCAGCTCCAGTCGACATGGATGTTGATCCCGAAAATCCTTCCGATTTTAAAACCGCTACGCATTTTTACCTCCGAATTGTTTGAATGCAGATTTGGTATTCAATCAAAAAATAATACGACAGACACAAGTTATGCCTGCCGTCACTGATTTTGATGTTTTCTCTCGATTCCTCGGTTGGAGGACTTTGTACTATTGACAATAGTACGTCAGATGTCCTAGAAGAATGGGCCTTTTATTTTTGGTCTCCTGATGGTCGAACATTGGCTGACAAATGTATCTAACCACTCAAGAAAGATCTGGCGGACAGGTACTACTGTATCTTCAAATTTACAACTACCGCTTGTCTCACGCATAACATGCGTAAGTAAACTTTTTGAATGGATTTGCAGGCTGAAATTCAAATTTCAAGTTTAGATACGCCAGAGGCGTGCGGCACTCTGTAAATTATAGGCATATTTATGCAACTCTCAATGGGGAAAAGCTCCAGGATGAGGGATGGAAAACCCTGCCTCCCGCTCACTCAGGACTGCTACGCTCGTCCACGGGACTGCGACGCGTGTAGTGTTTCTGCTCTGTTTTGTTGAACGCCTGGACTTTCTCTGCCAATTCCCTAAGCCTGGCCTGAATTGCGAAATTGACCGTATTCTCGGGGTACTTACCTTCTGTATTGCGTTCACCGGCTTCGACCTCTGTCAGCAACTCAATTCCTTCGTCAATGGTGGAAACAGGATAAATGTGGAATTTCCCTTTCCTGACAGTTTCAACGACCTCTTCGCACAGCATCAGATGCTTAACGTTGCTATCCGGGATAATGACTCCCTGTTTCCCGGTGAGACCTTTTGATTTGCAGACCACGAAGAACCCTAACCCTTCGATTTTCTCATTCACCCCTCCAATCGCCTGAACTTGTCCGCGCTGGTTTAGTACTGCTTACACATTGAAAATGTTTGAGGTATTGGACAAAACAAAAGTCCAATTGATCTCAAAGTTTGAACTGATTGAACGTATTTTCCGTATTAGATACCTTGCCCCCGTAGTGGCGCCAAGGCGCCATAACAGACTTCGAATCTTGGGCAGGCAATTTTTTATGCCTATATATGGATAATATGTTACCTTATCTTACAACAATTAATCCGTGAAGTTGATCCAAGTATTTTTCGACGTTTATCTTACGCCAAAACATAATAGAGTTTTTTTCAAATAGTACGAGCCCATTGTTTCTCTGCTCTACAATTTACTTTCCCTTGTATGAAAAGAATCAGACAGTTCAAGAGTCAAAGCTGCCGACCAAGAGAAGTCCTCGGATCCACAACCGGAGCCATCGCGTGCATCATAGTATTCTCGAAAACCAGAAGCTTCAATAAGCCCAAGGGTATCCTTCCGGATGACATCAGCCAGATCTTCATAACCATAACGACGCAAGCCTTCTACTATGAACCAGTTCATGATAATCCACACTGGCCCGCGCCAGTAGCGGCGCGGCTCCCAAGCTGGTTCAGACTTGGCTGTGGCAGTGACCCAATGGCGGACATCGCCATCCGGCGCGTACTCATCTGGATTAAGCAGGTGTTCTGCGACCAAGCGCTGCGATTGCTCTGCTGAGGACAGCCCGGCGAACAAAGGCAGGAAGGTTGAGGCAGTATTGACCTGGATCTTCTTACCTGATCGCAAGTCATAGTCGTAATAAAGGCCAATGTTTTCATCCCAGAAGCGAGCGTTGAAACTCAATTGCATACGGTTTAGCCAACTATCAATCTCATTGGTTGGCTGGCCAAGGCTGATCGCCAATGCACGCAAATCTTCATCGGCGCGGAAGAGAATGGCGTTGAAAAGAATATCCTGAACCAGGAATGGCGAATGCATCAACAACTCGTCCGGTGCATAGCGCAGCTTGCGAAAGACATCGATTAGATAAATAAACCGTTCATACTCGGATCGATTCGGGCGTTCAATTGCCGGCACATATTTTGTATCCCCTCGTTGAAACTCTGGAAGGGCTTCGGGCTGTATCGCATCCAGGAGATGTAGCCAGCGCGGTGAATCGTCTGTCCCAGATTCCCAGGGATGGATGATGCAGGCCAACGCGCTTCCATCTGCATCGCGGGCAGTGTGCAGCCAGCGGTGCCAACGCAGCAGGGACGGGTAGACTTCCCCGATAAAATCGGGAATGGTCAGGTGGGTATGGATTTGCCTAACCACTGTGGCGAGTAGTGGAGGCTGTGTGATGCCCGTCGTCGGGACAGGCGGAGCGCTGGGACTGTTTTCGATTTGCCAGAACCGGGGATCAGGGAAGTAGTCGGATGGCGTGGAATGATAGACAACGGAAGGCAGCATACCATCCTGCCACTGCCCGCTCAGGAGCGCGCGGATTTCCATTTGTGCACGCGGCAGGTCAAAGTGAGAGAGCCCGAGCGCGATCAGGGCTGAATCCCAGTTCCATTGGTGAGGGTATTGGTGCGGCCCGGGTTTGGTGAAGACCCCGGTATCGTTGCCTCTTAACACGGAGATCGCACGATCAATCAACGAGGTTGTAGCCACGTTTACGCGGGATATAATACTTTGCCACTGTTATGGTCGACCCAGCGGATCTTGTCCGCTGGGAAGCGCAACCAGATATCTGCCCCTGGTGGGACGCGGAATGTAGGATGAGTGGCTACCTTAACCAAATCATCTCCGATCTTCACGGTGAGAAGATTCTGTGATCCCAAGGGCTCTACAACCAGCACCTCCACCTGCAGCGCATCTTTGGTAGGCTTGGAAAGCGTTTCCATATTTTCGGCTCGAATGCCCATGAGGATGGGTTCGCCCTCATAGGACTTCAGCAGTGGCTGCATCATATCTGTCGGGATCAGATTGAAGTCACCAACACGGACTTGTACATGGCCATTCTGGCGTTGAACTTGTCCTTGCATGAAATTCATCGGCGGATTGCCAATAAATCCACCCACAAAGCGGTTGGTAGGCAGATCGTAAACGGTATCTGGTTTGTCGTATTGCTGGATCTGCCCAGCCTTCATCACAGCGATGTGGTCTCCCATGCTCAGCGCTTCGATTTGGTCATGTGTCACATAGATCGTCGTCGCTTTGATCTCCTGCAGCAGCCGCTTGAGTTCCGCGCGCATCTCCAAACGCAGCAACGCATCCAGGTTGCTCAGCGGCTCATCCATGAGGAGCACTTCAGACTTCATGGCGATCGCCCGTGCAACGGCGACGCGCTGGCGTTGACCGCCACTCATCTTGCTGGGATAGCGATCCAGCATATCCTCAATATGAAGTAATGCGGAAGCTTCGCGTACTCTCTTGTCGATCTCGCGTTTGTCGAATTTATTCATCTTCAACCCGAAAGCAACATTATCGTAAACAGTCATGTGCGGGAAAATGGCATAGCTCTGGAAAACCATGGAGATCTTGCGCTCGCGTGGTGGCAGGTACGTGACATCATGTTCGCCAATACTGATGCGCCCCTCGTCAGCCATCCCCAAACCTGCAATCGCGCGTAACAATGTGGTCTTACCACAACCGCTTGGACCCAAGAGCACCACAAATTCCTGATCCTCAACGGTTAAGCTTACGTTATCTACTGCGACAAAACTGTCAAAGCGTTTGGTTACGTTTTCGATTCGAATGTCAGCCATGTTTACCTCTTATTTTGAAATCTGGCCCCACATGTTAAACAAGTAACGCCGGATGAAAAAGATAAAGATCAAGGCCGGTATCATCATAAAAAAGCCACCGGCAAACTGGTAAGGTTCGGAGGACTGATTGAGTGTGACTAGTACTTGGGCGGGCAGTGTGCGATTTTGGATCGTAAGGATAGTGGCAGCGAATACCTCGTTCCAGGACAAGACAAAAGTGAAAATGGCTGAAGCTGCGATACCTGGCATCACCAATGGCAAAACTACATATCGAAAGGCCTGGGCTGGTGAACAGCCAAAGACCATCGCGGCCTCTTCCAGCTCATAAGGGATACTAGAAAAGACACTACTAAGAACCAGAATTGTAGTTGGCAAGGCCAAGGCAGTATGCATTAATGCGAGGCTATATACGCTGTCGTAGATACCCGTTTGGAGGAAGACCACTGCCAATGGAATCGATAAGATAACAATCGGAAATGCCCGCACCGCCAGGATCGCCAGGCGAAAGACGTCCCTGCCACGAAACAGAAAACGAGAGAGGGCGTAACCAGCTGGCGCGGCGATCAGGATGGATAAGACCAAAGTGATCACAGCAACCACGATACTATTCCGCAGGCCAGGAAGAATTCCCTTTGAATTCAGAAAGAACTCCATGGTGGCAGTAGACAAAGGGATAAATGGCAGGATGCTCTTGGGATAGGCTCGCACTTCGTCAGGCGTTGTCAGCGCCATGGAAGTGATGAACAGAATCGGGACGAGCACCCAGAGCGAGATTAAGATGCCAATGAGATAGGTCAAAGCACGGCCAAGGCGTTGGCGTCGCAACATACGCCGGTGGATGGCTTTCACTTCTGGAGAAACCTGGACAACGGGCTTTTGAGCATCCAGTAGGGTAGTCATTCGGCTACCTCCTCTTGAGTCCGTACGGCGCGCAGATAAAACAGTGAAGTAATCATCGATAAGAGCAGGATAAAACTGGCATAGGCAGCAGCCACATTCACATTGCGCTGATCATAATACTGGCGGTAGGTTTCATTTGCCAGCACAGTCAATATATCTCCTCCACCTAGAACAATGACCACAGCGAAAACTTGGAACGCAAGGATCGTGCGCAAGATAAGTGCAACCTGCAAGCTTGGGCGTAATAGGGGGAGGATAATGAATCTGACTCGCTGCCAAAGATTGGCGCCGAATACCTCCGCAGCTTCCAGCACCTCACGCGAGATCGCCTGCATGCCAGCTACAACGATTACCATGACAAGCGCCGTTGCCCGCCACAATTCTGCCAGCCATATGGCAATAAGAATCCAGTAGCGTGTGTCGGCAGAAAGATAGATAAGCGGGGCATCGATCAAACCTAACCCCTGTAGGATCGAGTTGAGATAGCCAGATTGGGTAAAAATGGAATACCAGAGGATACCTACGGCGAGATCTGAGACGCCCAGGGCAATGGAAAAAATGTATAGAAAGAGGCCGCTGCCTTTCAAGTTCGCTTGGATGACCAGAGCCATGATGATCGCCAGCACAAACTGTACTGGGATGATCAGCACGATCAACAATAGCGTTGTTCTGAGTGCGGGCCAGAAGAAGCGATCATTGACCATTCTTTGGATGTATTTGGTCGTAAACTGGCTTGTATCTCCCTGCTCGATGCGCCCCTGCGTTCCATCGCCTTGGGCGCGTATGTAATGGGATGGTACCCATCCCTCGAGGGTTCCATCTTCGTATTTCCCGCGAATCAGAAACCACACCTCTAACGTGGCCTGATCCAATATTTCGACAGGCGTTCGGGCTTCCATTTGCCCCGCGACTTGGCTATCTTCATCTGCTTCAGCATAAATTCGCGTGAGTGGATCAGCACTACTCGACAGGATCGATCTGACAGAGCCAGTAACAGGCCGGCCGCTTTCATCTGATTCGCGCACACGGATACGCTGCTCGGGGGTCCAACCTTCTATGAGTTGTCCTTTGGTATCCTGGCCGCGAATCCGGAACCAAACTTCATTGAGCAGGTTACTCTGACCCAGTTCCTCTTGTGGAATTGTATTTCCCTGCCGATTCAGGATGCCAACCTGTATTCCGCGGGGTAATTGCCCAGCCAGGGTGCTAGTGCGGTCTGCCTCAGAATGCAATGTCAGCAGAGCCCCATCCTCCTTG
>DASWEH010000348.1:0-2632 GCA_036394895.1 Anaerolineales bacterium | reverse complement strand
ATCCACCTTTCGTCACCGATCACTGCGGCACATGCAGGCGCTGCATCGAAGCCTGCCCCACGGATTGTATTCTTCCCAACCGCACCATCGACGCGACCCGCTGCATTTCCTATCTCACCATCGAACTCAAAGAAGACATTCCAACTGAACTGCGTGAAAAGGTTGGAAATTGGGTTTTCGGATGCGACATCTGCCAGATGGTCTGCCCCTGGAATCGATTTGCTGACGAAGGCGACCCTTCTTTTGGAGATAAAACACCTCTCCATTCCTTGATCGATGAACTGACTATTTCAAAGCAGGAGTTTAATCAACGCTTTAAGCGAAGTCCCATTAAACGCGCCAAGCAACGCGGTTACCTGCGCAATGTCGCGGTCGCACTCGGTAACACCGGAGGTATGCTTGATCTGCCTGTTCTGCAAAATGCGTTGAACCATGAAGAACCCATGGTCCGCGAACATGCGCAATGGGCAATTAAAAAGATAACATCACGCTGAGCGGAGCCCCGTGGGCAGTGCTCTTCTGTCCTGTAGTCGAAGCGCGAAGCATCACTTTTATGAACAAACTCCTCATCGCCACCAACAACCAAGGCAAAGTCAAAGAACTACAAGACCTGCTCAAGGATACAGGGATTGAACTTGTCACACCTGCACAAATTAACCTCGACTTCGAGGTCATCGAAGATGGCCGCACCTACGCCGAGAACGCGACGAAAAAAGCGCTGGCCTTTGCTGCTGCCAGTGGGCTGATCTCCCTCGCCGACGACTCAGGTCTTGAAGTAGACATGCTCGGTGGCGCGCCAGGTTTGTACTCTGCGCGGTATGGTTCCTCAAATGGTGAGAAACTCTCCGACAAAGATCGCCGCGCCTATTTAATACAGAATCTCCAGGACAAACCTCGTCCGTGGACAGCGCGCTTCCATGCCACGATTGCCATTGCCGTCCCAAACGGTGAAACGCATCTCACCGAAGGTTTTTGCGAAGGCGAGATCATCCCCGAAGAACGTGGCACAGGCGGGTTTGGTTATGATCCTATTTTTCTATTATCTGATTTGGGGAAAACAATGGCAGAGCTTTCCATGGATGAAAAAAACCGCCTCAGCCATCGGGCACGGGCGGTGATAAATGCGAAAGGGGTTTTGAGGAAATTCTTTACACAAGAATAAATTATTTATGAAACTTAATATCTGGAATGAATTTAAAATCCTTTATGTTGAGCGTGTAAATCGGGAGATCCTGAGAAAGTGCAGTTGCGGCAATTAACGCATCGGGCAGGCTCAACTTGTGGCTCAAAGCAAATTCTTCCAGTAAACCTAGAAAACGATTGGAAATCTCCTCATCCAATGAGATTTGCTTCAATAAAGCCAAATGTTTTTGCATCTTCAATAATTCGACTTTGTTTCTAGCCCCATACAATAATTCACCGGTAGTGATTATGGAAACAGCTAGATCAGGCAACCCAATCTTGTGCAATTCCGCGATGATTATTGAATTGCCCTTGTAAAACTCAATTAGGATGTTTGTGTCACAGAGGATCATGCGCGATAGGGCCACGCTTGCTCACGAATAGTTTTCAACGAGATGTCGCGTCCCTCCCATAAACCTGCCATACCGAAGAATTCGTTTTCCTCATCAGGTGTGTTTGAATCGCTGACTCCGGACAACTCTTTCTCAATAACAGTTTCGACAAAATCTAGGGACTTGAGAAAGTCTATAAGTGTCTGTGCTTTCTTTTGATCCTTGATTCGAATAGTTATTTCTTCCATATTCAAACCTCTTCTGATGTGGATTATACATTAATGGGGCGAAAACCGCCTCAGCCATCGGGCACTGGCGGTAATAAGTGCAAAGCCGATTTTATTTCAGCTATTCAACTCAAAGTAATTTACACCTGCGCGTGATGCAAACGGTCTGCAGCCTCTTCGGTAAGTGGAATATAGACCTGCACGCGCGTCCCATTTCCTGGCGCGGAATCGATGTTGAGCAACCCATTGACAAGTTCGGAGCGCTCGCGCAGATTGACCATGCCCAGACTCCCGCGCTTATCATAGGATTTGTTCACGGCCGCGACGTCAAAACCAAGTCCATCATCTTCGATTTCCAATAATGCAATGCCTGTTTCAAATGGCCGGAGCCGTACCCAAATATGTGGAGCGTTGGCATGTTTGCGGGCGTTGTTCGTGGCCTCTTCGATGATATAAAAGATCACACCCTGCTTGCCCATTTCCATGTCTTTAAGTGTATTTTCATCCACATTGATGATCACATTCAGAGAGTATGTCTCACGTAATTTCTCTGCCATCGCCTGCAGGGCAGCATTCAAGCCCTGTGACTCCAGGATCAGCGGGCGCAACGTGAACAGCATGTGACGGATTTCTTTGGTTGTGCGATGCGCCAGCTCCTCGATTTTCACCAGTTCATTTGTCGCTTCATTGACATCCTTTGCCATGATGCGCCGGGCAAGATTAATCCGCATCGCCATCGCCGCGACCGATTGTGTGGGACCATCATGCAGGTCACGCGCCAGTTTCTTGCGCGCCTCTTCCTGAACTTCAATCATACGTTCTTTTTCCTCGACCAAATCCTGATACAAACGCGCGTTCTGAACTGCGATCACTGCTTGGCGCCCGATAATA
>DASWEH010000347.1:0-7002 GCA_036394895.1 Anaerolineales bacterium | reverse complement strand
TGGCTGGTATCTTCATCACGGCCCTCGCTGCAAGACAGGGTGCACCCTTCTGGTTCGACATCCTGAAAAGGGTTGTCAACCTGCGCGGCACAGGTGCAAATCCCGCCGAAAAAGAAGGCAAGTGATCTGCAAAAGTCTTTCCATCACGGACTGTTTTACACAGTCCGTGATTTTTTAAGCGCATGAAACTCGCGAATAACAAAAGTCTTTTATAATGACCTTATGATTGATGATCTTTTTGACCACGCCATGCAGGAACGCATGAAGCAGGAAGCACCGCTGGCTGCGCGCATGCGTCCGCGCACACTGGATGAATATATTGGGCAGGAACATATTGTGGGTGAGGGAAAACTGCTGCGCCGCGCCATCGAAGCAGATCGCTTGTTCTCCTCGATTATCTTATGGGGCCCCCCGGGAACTGGCAAAACGACCCTCGCTCAAGTCATTGCAAACACTACCAAGAGTCATTTTGTGACGATCTCCGCCATCCTGGCAGGCAAAGCCGATTTGCGTGTGATTATCGAGGAAGCCCTGGAACGCAGACGCCTGCACAACATCCGCACGATTCTTTTTGTGGATGAAGTCCATCGCTGGAACAAGGCCCAACAGGATGCGCTCCTGCCCCATGTCGAAAACGGAGCCGTGACCCTCATCGGCGCGACCACGGAGAATCCGTATTTTGAAGTCATCAAAGCCTTGATCTCGCGTTCGCGCGTCTTCCAGTTGCGGAACTTGAATCAGGCGGAAACAGGGATCCTGATTGATCGTGCCCTGACCGACAAGGAACGCGGCTACGGAAACAAACGCATCAGTCTGGACGCCGATGCCCGATTCCATTTAATCGAAATGGCCAGCGGCGATGCGCGCAACGCGCTCAACGCGTTGGAACTGGCAGTTGAATCCACACCCCCTAATAAAAAGGGAGTGATTCACATCACGCTCGACGTGGCGCAGGAGTCGATCCAGCGCCGCGCGGTTTTATATGATAAAGATGGCGACGCGCACTACGATACGATCAGCGCGTTCATCAAGTCCGTTCGTGGAAGTGACCCGGATGCGGCATTGTATTGGCTTGCCAAAATGATCTATGCGGGTGAAGACCCCAAGTTCATTATCCGCCGGTTAATTATTCTCGCCGGTGAAGATATCGGCCTTGCCGATCCGATGGGGCTTGTCGTCGCATCCTCTGCTGCACAGGCTTTCGATTACATCGGTTTACCGGAAGGCATTTATCCGATTGTCGAAGCGACACTTTATCTGGCCACCGCTCCAAAGTCTAACAGCGCCGGCGCGTACTTTAACGCGATGAAAAAGATCGAGGAAGAAGGGCTAGTCTCCGTACCGCGCCACTTACAAGATAGCAACCGCGATGCCGCTGCGATGGGGCATGGCAAGGATTATGTCTATCCCCATGAGCATGAGGGTCACTTCATCCCACAACAGTATTTACCCAAGAGATTATTAGGTACATACTTTTATTCCCCTTCTCAAGAAGGATATGAATCACAAGTCACTGCTCGTCTCGAAATGTGGCGTGAGGCACAACGTAAGGCTTTGGGAATCACAAAGGTGGATAATATTCCCGCCATGAGTGAAGAACAAATCCAAGAAATGAAGAGAAAAATAAAATAATATGCCTCTTCTCCTCCTTATCCGTCACGGCGAAAATGATTATGTCAAGACCGGCAAAATGGCGGGACACATCCCCGGCGTTCACCTCAATGAACGGGGTCAGAAACAGGCTCAGGCGTTGGGCGAAGCGCTGAAAGATGTCCCGATCAAAGCCATTTATTCGAGTCCACTGGAGCGAGCATTAGAAACCGCCGAGCCGATCGCCACCTACCATAACTTGCAGATCATCCAGGAACCTGACCTGATGGATGCAAAGGTTGGCAAATGGGAAGGAAAATCACTGAAGGCTTTGCGGCTGACAAACGCATGGAAGATCGTGCAGCATTCGCCGTCTCGTTTCCAATTCCCGGAAGGCGAGTCATTTGTTAGTCTACAAACACGCCTCGTGAATGTTCTGGAGGGTATCGTTAAGAAATATAACAAGCCGAAAGATATCGTTGCCGTTGTATTTCACGCTGACCCAATCAAATTGGTAGTTGCTCATTTCCTTGGGTTACCTCTCGATCACTTCCAGCGATTGAGTTGCGACACAGGTTCGCTAACGGCTTTATATGCTGGCGAAATGGGTGCAAACTTAATAAAACTGAATCAAAGACCGCCATTTGATTTTCTCCAGAGTGAGAAGAAAAAATAATAACAAGGCTCAATCATGTCGCAGGTAGGAAAGATCATTCTTGAAACGAAAAGACTCATTTTCCGTCACCAAGTCATTCAAGATTTGGATGATCTTTGGGCGCTGTATTGCAATCCCGAAATCACAAAGTACATTCCCGATGCACCCCGTTCCCGCGAGGAAGCCAGAGAAGAGTTGGAATGGCACATGAATGGTCATCCCAGATTTCCTGAACTGGGACTTTGGGCAACTATCCATAAAGAGACTGGGAAGTTTATTGGCCGCTGTGGATTACTTCCGTGGACAATTGACAACCAACAAGAAGTGGAAGTTGCTTACACAATTGCTCAGGAATTTTGGGGGCAAGGACTTGCAACTGAGGCGGCGCGAGCCATTCTGCAATATGGATTTGAGAAACTAAATTTATCGCGCTTAATCAGCTTGATCGATTCGGAAAACGTCGCTTCTCAAAGAGTCGCCGAGAAGATTGGGATGAGGTTTGAAAAAGAAGGGCGGGATGAGGTTGGCCCGTTTTTGGTTTATTCCATAAACAAAGTAGATCACGTTTGAAGCGTGACCCACCTGTTATTTCCACAACTTTGCCAGTTCATTTAGTGATTTGTAATATGGCTCAATACTAGGGATGTAATGCCGTTCATCCTTTGCATGTGGACCCAGACCCGACTGTCCCCACACAACCGCCTGCCCGCCAGGAGCGAAGCGTGCACTTGTGCCGGGAAGTTTTTTCCCAATCTTCACTTCTTCTCTACCTGATGCCCGCTTAACTGCATCAACGAGCGCTTTCAAGGCTGGATTATCTGGGTCACATGCCACGCCGTTCTCCATGACATTCATGCACAACTCAAGTCCGTTGGCTTGGCAATACTCTTCGACCTTTGATTTTAGACCTTCAACATCATCTTGCGGGATAGGACGAATCTCAACTCCCAGAATCCCCTCCCCCGCGGTGATATTATACACACCAGGCGTGCCAATATTGATGAACGGGAACTTGGCTTGCGATTGCCATCCATCTGCGGATTTGAGTGTGAGATGTTCGGCAAAGATTTCATTCAAAGCGAAACGCGCGGCAATGAGTTTTTCACTTAGGTCGCCCGTACCCGCCACTCCGCTGTGACCTTTCGCGCCGCGCGCAATCACATCAAAGCGCATCACACCACGATTCTCCACACAGATCTCGCCGAAGAGTTCATTGCCCTTTTCGCCTGTCCGTTCCCCTGCAATAAATAAGGCGGGTTCGTAGGGATGAGTCTCAGTCTCACCCTTACCCAAGTCTTTCAAGACATGTGGCGTGCCCCAGGCTTCGGCTTCCCCATTCTCTTCGTTGCCCACCAACATCAATGAAATATTGGGAGATGGTTTTCCCGATTTCATCGTGTCTTTCATCCAAACCAGATATGTTGCAACCACGGTCTTCATATCTGCTGCGCCCCGTCCCCACAAATAATCACCTTCGATGCGTGGAGTGAATTGAGAGTCATCTGGCTCAGGATCAACAACATCAAAATGTCCCGTCAATAATACTGGCGACCTTTGACTTTCGACCTTTGACCTTAGAAACTCAGCATACACCGCAGGATAATTTCCATCAAAGTATTTCACTTCGAGGCCTGCATTGCGGAGATAATCATAGACCAACGAACCGGCGCGATGGACTTCGTCGAGGCGCTCCCTGGGGGAGGCAGTAACGCTGGGAATGTGAATCAATTGTTGAGCTAAATCTAAGATTTCAGAAGTTTTGGTAGGGTACGAAAATTCAACCGTGGCTTGTGGGCGGGGTCGGAAACGAATAGGTACAGTTGGCATTTGTCGTACTACATCACGCGAGCGTTGCAGGTACTCTGCAATCTTGGTTGAGTCACCACCAAGCGAACCGTAATCAGATGCGATGCGTTCCACGTCGGCTTTGATTTGTGCTTCATGTTCGTAGAATAATTCTTTGAGAACACTGAGTGGCACTTCATCATTCTCGCCAAGTTCCCGCGAAGCGTGCAAACGAGCGCGGAGTTTTTCAGCGGTATTACGCCCGCCTTCAGACATTTCGACAAGCGGATTCAAATCATTCCATAAATTCAACGCTTCGGCTAGAGGTCTGATCTCATTGAGAGTCCATTTTAGAAAGGCGCGCATGGAAATGGGTTTGCCGGTCAGCGGATTTTCGATCTCGGCGCGCAAGCCCTGTTTTGCAGCAAGTTGTTCGTTCGCGCGGGCGCGGCTGATGTCTTCATGGTCATATCGGAACGAGCGTGCAAACTTCGGATCTGAATAGATACGGAGAAGCAGGAGGTGTTTGAGCGTCAGATTGGCGATATCTAAATCTAAAGCGTGACCCCCCTCATCTGTGCGGATTTCCACGCGTCCCATTGGAAGATTGATGCGAGCCATCAAGTTTTGCTTTTCGATTTGCAGAGCCATCTCCTCCGGGGGAGTCGCTTCACCGGCAGCGAACAAGCCGCGCGCATAGAGAGAAGCCAGTTGGTCGCTGGTTGTGGAGATGATCCGCTCGACAGGTTCGGCAAAACTGCGGGCGCGGATAGGTGTCCAGTTGTTGTTCCCGAAGCGCACGCCGCGACGCACAAGATCATAGGAGATTTGCAAGTAATCATTGTACGAACGATAGAGGTCAGGAAGATCGATAGCAGACGGATTCGGGAACGTGAGATTGCGCACCGAATCGAACTCGGTGAGGGCAACCACTGCACGTCCCGCCCGGACCTCTGCCCGCATCGGCGTGGAGGCGCTGGTCGCAATGAAGAGCGACGCGAACGCGCGCAAGAGACGACTTGCCGTAATATAGAATTCGGACTTGAACTCATCCAGATGTTGATCGCCGCGTTCGGTTGGGGAAAGATGCATGAAGTCCCACGCAAAGAGCGGATCAGGCAAGGAGAGGTTTGTGTGAATGCCTGCAACTGCCAGCGTGCCATCGAACAAATCGACGCATTTTTCAAGATAGCGGCGCTTGGCAAGTGCCCAATTGCCAGGGATGGAATGATGACCGATGTCTGTGAGGAAGAGTAGATTGCCGTGCCAGTAATGTAATCGCTCGCCGAAGTTGATGCCTGCACGGTGCAGCGCGTTGATGAGCGAGGCTTCCATCAGGCGCGCCTCGTAAATCGCCCCGCGCGGAGTGTAATATGGGCGCGTCGCCCATTCAATCATCCAGTGAAAGACTTCGAGCTGGCTGAATTGTGCCTGCCAGGCTGGGACACATTGAGCGCGTAGATAATCCACAAAGGACTGTTGGCTGGGTCCTGCGCCCACGGTGAGGAGAGGACGTAAGTCTTCATCGAGCAGATTCCATTCCTGTTCGAAGCCGTTGAGTCCGCTCTGGGGTTTTTCTTTGTTGGCTTGTTCTACAGCGAGGAGGTACTTGTCGGCGAATTTTTGGGAGGGCATAAGGGTTCTTTCTCGTGATTTCAAACTTATATTGGCTTGTAGGCTTTTACAATAAATGTAGTTGGAATTAATCGCGCTCGTGGAATGCTATACCACTTCTCAGGAGTGAAATCCTGTTCTCGCGCGAATGCAAAGTTTGATTCACTTTCTATCATCTGTTCAACGACCAAACCAGCTTGAACTGTTGCATTGAGATAGGTGGATAGCTTCCGATGATTGATAACAATCTCGGCACCTTTCCATGATGGATGGAGCACCGGACCTTCCTCTAAATAAGAGTTTACGAATACATACTTTCCGATATTGGCTTCATAGCTCAAACATTGATAAACAGGATGCTCCCAACTAAAAATGAAAGTCCCACCAGGCTTTAGATAAGAACTTACTAATTTAAGCGTTCGATTTAGATCAGGCGTCCATCCCAAGGAATAAATTGACACCACCAAATCAAAATAATTATCGGGAATACCAGGATTTTCATCCATCGATGCTAGAAACAGTTTTACAGGAATCTTTTTCCCAGCAAGAAATTCCTCTGTAAAGCGGATTTGCTCTTCTGAAAAATCAAGCCCCCACAATTCACTGGCATTCTTATCTTCCCAAAGATACGCGAGGGTATGTCCGCTGCCACAGCCCAATTCTAGAATTTTCTTTCCATGTAGGTCAGGAATCAAATTTAGTTCATGCTCAGTTGCTGCCAAGGGGCCGTACTTTGGCAGAGCTGTCCCGCCATAAAACATCGGGGCAACCTCGTTCCATCCCTTTTGGTTGATGGAAAGAATTTCTTCTCGCTTAAGCTGTGGCATTTTGTTATCCTTTGAGTGAGTTCAATCCTTCGACCAATCTCTTGAACGCGCCTTCTGTTCGCTCAACAGGCGTGGCGTAGGAGGGTCGGTGCGGGCTAAAGCCCTGCCTCAGTTCGTGGAAGTCCGCTTCAGCGGACTCCGAGCGTTCGTTACGAGTGTCAGCCCTGAAGGGCTTCCATGTATTGAGCAGGCGGCTTTAGCCCCGCTCAACCAGAGTTGCACAAAACCTTGCCTCTTCAATCTTCATCCTCATCAATTCTCTCATAAACCGCAATGAGTTTGTTCTCGCGATGATGTTCCTTTTGCCTTGCCGCATATTCCATCACGGTTTCCAATGAACGCTCGCCAATGCTCAACGCGCCATAACCGCCTTGCCACTTGAATTGACCGTCGCTTCCGTCCATGTGATCGATGGCATATGCGCTTGCACCTTTGATGTGGCGGACACATTCCGCTACTGCGAGGGTGGGAGGGATAGAAAGGACAACATGCACATGGTCTTTGATGTTACCGCCAGCATGAATTTTCATG
>DASWEH010000346.1:0-7657 GCA_036394895.1 Anaerolineales bacterium | reverse complement strand
CTTCATAGCCGTCATTTCTAAGACAGACAACAAATTGAGGGGAAGTTTTACTATTCATAGTTATTTTCTAAGAATACGTTTGACCTTGAAATCTTTCCTACCAATTCCATGCGCTTCATACCAGTGAATTTCTGCAAAGACAGTTGTATTATCTGGCAAACGAACAGTTGCTATACCTTTCAATTTTCGCCATCGACCATTTCCATAGATTTTCTGCAAACGGTTAAGCTCACGAATGGAGCGCCCAATTGCAATTGTTTCAATGTCTGTGATTAGGCCGATAACTTCGATTTCCAGATGCATGCCAGTTCAACTGTTGGAGGCAATTATAAACCTTTTTGGTTTCCAATTTCGCTTTATAAAGTAAAGCTTTCTCCTGGCTTCAACACGACAGCCTGCGTATCCGTCTCCTGCTCTACGCGTGAGGCCCACGCATTCGCATCCTGTTTGATCAAATCAAAAGTATTGTAATGAATTGGGATGACGACTTTCGGATGGATTAGTTTGACCGCCCGCAAGGCATCTTCGGGACCCATCGTGAAATTATCCCCAATCGGAACCAGCGCCAGATCAATCCCTTCATCCCCGATCAATTTCATATCACCGAACAGACCAGTATCCTGTGCCATATAGATCTTCTTGCCATCATTTGTTGTCAGCAAAAAGCCACAGGGATTGCCACCGCTTGAGCCATCCGGCAGTTCTGATCCGTGCAAGGCAAGTGTCAATTTGAGGTAGCCAAACGGATATTTGTAACCGCCGCCAATATGTTGGCCATGCGAATCGAGTCCCTGGTTGCTGAACCAGACAGCAATTTCGTTGACACTGATCACCAAAGCCTTGGTCCGTTGGGCAATCGCGACCGAATCCCCCAGATGATCCCCATGTCCGTGACTGATGAGGATGAAATTTGCCTCAACAGCTCCCGACTTGATGGAAGCAACGGGATTTCCATCGAGAAAGGGATCCACAACAATTTTGTGTCCATTCGTATCGAGTCCAAGTGCGGCATGTCCGTACCAGGTCAATTTTGTAGGCATAAGACCTCCTTTTGGTTTAACCTTGCGAAGGTTCAATCCATTGAGCTTCTCCTCACCACAACCCTTCGCAAGGTTGTTTCATTAAGTATAGGCAAAACCATTGTAAAAGGCAATTGTAAGGAGCAACTTGGATAAAAAAGCTATAATCAGCCAATCTTATTCTACGGAGGCTCTATGAAGCCAACATTTAATCAACGTCTTCGCTATCAGTTTGACAATTTGATGGCACGCGGCACACCGGCCTTGATCGGCATGTTGTTCGTGCTTTCATTAATTGTTGTTTTTATTGCTGGAGCAGTGATTTCCAGCACTGGCCTTGTACAGGAAAGCGGGACACCGCGGTTGAGTTTCACTGAAGCTGCCTGGGAAAGCCTAATGCGCACGCTCGACTCAGGCACAATGGGCGGAGATACAGGGACAGGTTTCCGCATGGTGATGTTGTTCGTTACTCTCGGCGGAATCTTTGTCGTCAGCGCGTTGATCGGTGTCTTGAATAATGGCATCGAAGATCAAATGGCGCGGTTGCGCAAGGGACGTTCGCGGGTGCTCGAATCCAATCATACCCTTGTGCTGGGATGGTCGGCGCAAATCTTCACCATTCTCAATGAACTGATGACTGCCAATGAAAATCAACCCAACGCACGCATTGTCATCCTGGCGGATAAAGATAAGGTGGAGATGGAGGATGAGATAAAGGAGCGGGTCGAGGTCAAAGGAAAGACGCGCATTATTTGTCGAAACGGCAGTCCCATCGATCCGAACGATCTCGAGATCACCAGTCCGCATGTCGCAAAGTCCATTATCGTATTGCCACCCGAAAACAGCGATCCCGATACCGATGTGATCAAAACGGTGTTGGCGATCACGAACAATCCCAATCGCCGCGCTGAGCCGTATCATATCGTCACGCAAATCCGCCATGTAAAAAACATGGATGTACTAAAACTGGTAGGCGAAAATGATACGGTCCAGGCTGTGATGACTGGCGATCTGATCGCGCGCGTCGTCGCGCAAACCTCGCGTCAGTCTGGCCTTTCTGTGGTCTATACTGAACTCATGGATTTTGGCGGTGATGAGATTTATTTCAAGCATGAGCCTGCTCTGGTTGGAAAAACATTCGGCGAAGCATTGCTGGCGTATGAAGATTCATGCTTGATGGGCTTGCGAAAATCAGACGGAAAGATTCTTCTCAGCCCATCCATGGATACTCGCATCGAGGAGAGTGATCAGATCTTTGCTCTCTCTGCGGATGATGACACAATTCACCTCTCAAGCCTGGGCCTGCCGCCGATTAACGAAGCGGTCATTCGCTCGAACAGAAGAGCCTTACAACCCCAACCAGAGAAATGTCTCATCCTTGGGTGGAACCGGAGTGGTACAACAATTGTGCACGAATTGGATAACTACGTTGCCAAAGGTTCGCAGGTAACAGTCGTCGCCGATATCTATAATATCGAAAAACAGATCCGCGCTCAGGGTGGAAAGTTAAAAAATCAGACACTGGTTGTACAGGAGGGTGAAACCACAGATCGCGATCTGCTTAACCAACTGGGTGTGGCAGATTACGACCATGTTGTAGTGCTGGCATATAGCACACTCGAACCACAGGAGGCGGACGCAAAAACACTCGTCACATTGCTGCATCTGCGGGATATGGCGCAGAAAGATGAGACTCCCTTCTCCATCGTCAGCGAGATGCTGGATTTGCGCAACCGAGAACTTGCCGAGGCCACCAAAGTAGATGACTTCATCGTCAGCGAACACCTCGTCAGCTTGATGATGTCCCAACTCTCGGAGAACGCTGAACTATTTGACGTCTTTGCCGACATCTTCGACCCTGAAGGCACGGAAATCTACCTTAAGCCCGTGGGTGATTACGCGACAACTGGTGAATCTGTCAATTTCTACACGGTTGTCGAAGCCGCACGCCGACGCGGAGAAACCGCGCTCGGTTACCGTATTACTTCCGAAGCGAACGACGCGAGTAAGTCTTATGGCGTGCATACCAACCCGAAGAAATCTGAACAGGTCATATTTGCAGCAGAGGACAAGATTATCGTTATCGCAGAAGACTAGCCCCCTCCAAGCCTCCCCCAAATCCACATGGATTCTTTGCATAATTATTCCAAGTTTAAATGTGGATTTGGGGGAGGTGTCCCGCCTCGCGGGACGGTGGGGGTCGGGGCCGCAACCTCAAATCCCCGATTTGCGTAGATGAATTGTGCATTGAAACATGCAAAGGAGAAAAAATGACTGGTTTTATTGTGCTTGGTATTTTGATCGTGTTGGGCATCCTGGCGCTGATCATCCTATCCGGTGTGCGCGTCATCCCCAACACCCGTATCGGTATTGTTGAAAAGCGCTTCAGCCCCAAGGGTTCGGTAAAAAGCGGGTTTATCGCCCTGAACGGCGAAGCTGGTTTTCAGCCCAAGGTTTTGCGTGGCGGTATCCATTATCTAATGCCTGTCCAGTATGTTGTCCATGCCGCGCCGCTCGTGACCATTCCGCAGGGAAAGATTGGTTACATCTTCGCACGTGACGGCAAGCTGCTCGACCCTACGCAAACACTTGCCTCCAACATAGATGTGAACGATTTTCAGGATGTGGAAGGATTTCTGAAGAACGGCGGTCAACGCGGACCCCAACGCCGTGTTCTCCGTGAAGGTACCTACGCGATCAACCTTGTTCAGTTCATCGTCCTCACCGATGGACGCGTTTACTCGTTGCCGCTGAGCCGCGAGGACATGGACGTGATCCAAAAGATGGCGAATGTGATTGCTGAACGCAATGGGTTTGTCCCCGTCATTATCAAGGACACAGACGACAAGATCGGTATTGCGACCGTCCACGATGGACCGTCGCTTGGGCAGGGTGAGATCATTGCCCCAGTCGTTGGCGATGACCCGAAGGATGCTGACACCTATCACAATAAATTCCAGGACCCTGATAAATTCCTGAAGGCAGGTGGCTTCCGTGGTCGCCAGTTGCAGGTTTTGGTGGAAGGCACGTATTACGTCAACCGCCTGTTTGCCACTGTTGAAATGATCCAAAAGACGGTTATTGAAGTCGGGAATGTCGGTGTGGTCGTTTCTTATACAGGCGAAACGGGCGAAGACCTTTCCGGAATGGACTATCGCCATGGCGAGCTTGTCACACGCGGCAAACGCGGCGTGTGGGAAGAAGCGCTCCTGCCGGGCAAATATGCATTCAATACCTATGCAGGTAAAGTGGTCTCGGTACCTACCACCAACTTCATTCTCAAATGGATCAGCAGCCAGACCGGTTCACATCATTTCGATGAAAACCTCACCGAAGTCTCTTTGATCACCAAAGATGCTTTCGAGCCCTCCCTGCCCCTCTCTGTGGTGGTTCATATTGACTACAAAAAAGCTCCGCTGGTCATTCAACGCTTCGGCGATATCAAGCGCCTCGTGGAACAGACACTTGACCCAATGGTCGCAGCCTACTTCAAGAACATTGGTCAGACTCGCACCTTGATCCAGTTGTTACAGGAACGAAGCGATATACAGAAAATTGCGAGCCAGGAGATGAAGGTAAAGTTCGAGCATTACAACCTGGAGTTGGAGGAAGTGCTGATTGGTACACCATCCTCTCCCGAAGGTGATGTTCAAATTGAAACCATTCTCACACAGTTGCGCTCACGCCAGATTGCCACCGAACAAGTGGAAACCTATGGACGACAGGAGCAGGCTGCCGTGAAAGAACGTGAACTCCGCGAGGCGGAATCCCGCGCCCAAATGCAGACCAGCATTACAGAATCTGAGTTGAGCATCAACGTGCAAGCGAACCAGGGTAAGGCAGATTATCAACGCTCCATTCAACAGGCTGCACAGATCCGTGCGCTGGCAGAAGCGGAAGCCGAGAAGATCGCTCGCATTGGTATCGCACAGGCCCTGGCAACTGAAGAACAGGTTCGTGCCTATGGTGGACCACAATTCCAGGTCACCCAGCAGGTTCTCAATCGCTTTTCCGAGGCCGTTCAACAATCGAAAGTAGATGTGGTCCCACGCGTAGTTGTGGGTGCAAGCAAGGACGGTGGCTCCGGCAACATCATGGAAGCCCTGCTTACTATGCTGCTCTCCGATCGCTTTAGTGCCCTTGCCAATGAGGCACAGGGCAAACGCTCGGAGGAGGTCGAGCAACTACGGTCTGAAATTCGCAAGAGTATGACCGGTAAAACGGACAAGAAAGAGTAAATCAACCGGGCGACCCCAACAGGTCGCCCGTTATTTTTCATTTGTTCCGAATAAAAACAAGCCAATCCACGTTAATAGAATGGCAAGCAACAGAATGGAAAGTTTTACAGTGGCGATGGTTATGATACCTAGCGAAGCAGAACTTATTACCAAGGCACAAAACGGTGAACGAAACGCATTTAGCGAATTGGTCTGCATCCACGCCCAAGGTGTGAGGAATGTCATCTACCGCATGTGCGGTGACCCACAAATTGCAGAAGACGCCGCCCAGGAGACATTTATTCAAGCCTGGAAGCATCTTCCCTCCTATCGCCCACAGACGTCGCTTCGCAACTGGTTATACCGCATCGCAGTCAACGCCGCGACAGACTTGTTGCGCAAGGAGAAACATATCCTGCCCAATGCGCTGGAGGACTTGCAGTTACGGGACCCACAGCTCGGTCCTGAAGCGCTCTTTTTTGAGGAAGAACGAATGGCATTGATACAAAAAGCGATCTTGTCTCTGCCAGAGGCCAGCCGTGTTGTGCTGGTGCTCAGAGAGTACGAAGGAATGTCTTATCACGAGATCGCGGACGCGCTTGATATTCCGGTCGGTACGGTCATGTCACGATTGAATTATGCCCGCAAGTCGTTGAAAGATAAATTGGAACAAAGTTTATTCGTACACGTGGAGGTGAAACATGTCGACCCACGTTAGTGAATGGTTGAATGCCTATCACGATGGCGAATTGCATGGCACTCAGCTCCATCGTGTGGAAGTCCATCTTGCCGAATGTGGCATCTGTCAGGCAGAACTGGAATCGTTGGAAAGTCTTTCGAGCGTATTACATGAAGTTCCGGCGCCAGAGTTCACAGCGCCGGAACGATTCGCTGCGCAGATCAATCTACGTCTGCCGCACGAGCAAACAAAAGTTTCAAGAAAACAGATCCTTGAAATTGGCTGGTGGATGATCCCGGTTGGACTCCTGGGAGCCTGGGTGTTTATTGCAACCTCAACGGTCCTCAGTGACATCTTATACACGGCACATAATCTTGGATTGTTGAGCAGTCTATCTAATTGGCTGGCCTTTGGTTCATCAAATAACTCATATTGGTCAGCCACACTTGGGCAATTTGGTGTATTGAGCGGAAACAGCCTGAACTGGGCTGAAGCTACAGAATCCTTCACAAGGATGTCTCTACCGCAGATCAGTTTGCAGGTTTCGATCGCGCTGCTCTATTTGATCTGGATCGCGATCTGGTGGGTACGTCATACGCGTCGGGGGTCTGGCCAACTCCTCGAAGGCTGAGACCGGCCCACAGTCAAGAAAGAACAAAAGAGAACGTTTGTCAATAAGGAGAATAGAATGGATCCCATCAAAATTCTTAAACGTGCCTGGTATATCCTATGGAGTTATCGGGCGTTATGGATCTTCGGCCTGGTATTGGCCCTTGCTGCCGGTAGTTCCACAGGTCGAGGTTCGGGCAATAATGGTGTTCAATATCAGCAGGACCAAGGAGAAAACCAGCAATTTAACCCGCAGAGCATGCAGGAGGCTTTCAGACAATTCAATCAAGAGTTGAATAAGCTCTTCAAGGAAGGCATCCCTGAGAGTCATATTTCTGGTGAGGCGCTGACAGCTTTTCTCTGGGTGATTGGCGCCTTCGTCCTAGTCATGCTGATCGTGGGGATTGTTGTGGCGATCGCCCGCTATGTCTCTGAAACCGCAGTCATCCGCATGGTGGACGAATACGAAAGCAGCGGCGACAAGATGTCTGTGCGCCAGGGCTTCCGCATTGGCTGGTCAAGAACATCATGGCGATTGTTCCTGATCAACCTGATCGTTAATCTTCCAGTAATCGCCCTGGTACTGGTGTTGCTCATGGCAGGAACAGGAGTTTATTTTTCAGTGGTCAATGGGAGCGCAAACTTTGCGGCCTTCAGCGTGGTGTCTGCGATCGTATTGGCATTCATTACCATATTCGTGGTCGTGATCTTGACCATCCTGCTGCACCTGTTACGCAACTTCTTCTGGCGGATTTGTGTGCTGGAAAATATAGGCGTACGTGAATCACTTCAACGCGGGTTTGCAATGGTGCTCGAGAACTGGAAGAATGTCGGCTTGATGTGGCTTGTGATGATTGGCCTGGGTATTGTTTGGGCGATTGCATCCATCATCCTGATCATTGTCACCATCCCAGTGGTGATCGTGACAGTGGTCATTGCAATACTCGTGGTTGCGCTGCCGTTCCTGCTGCTGGTCGGACTCTTCAGTACTTTCCTCGGTGGTGTGCTCCCGTGGATTGCGGGTGGACTGTTCGTAGCACCTTTGTTCTTCACCCTTGCCTTCTCGCCCTGGCTTTTGCTGGGTAGCTGGCAGTCCGTGTATACCTCCACGGTTTGGACATTGACCTATCGGG
>DASWEH010000345.1:0-7773 GCA_036394895.1 Anaerolineales bacterium | reverse complement strand
CAGGCCATTCTTTCTTGCCGACTTGACAGCGCCGTAGCCCCACACGGTGGTCGCGGGTAAGCCATCAGGCAGAATCTGCTGCGCGAACTGCCTCATCGAAATCTCGTAATAGTCAACAGATCTGCCCCTGACCTTGAGCGTCCCGGCCTTGGGCATCACAGGTGGGATGAGCAGGGGTGTTTGATATTTGGGAACGGTCAGGGGATCTAGCGTCCCGCCTGGAATTTGTGCCTGGGCGCGCAGTGTGAATTTGCCGTGCGAAGCGGCATACAACGAAAGCATGCCTGCTCCGCTAAGTTTTAGAAATTCTCGTCTAGAAATCATTTTGCCCTCCAAATCTTGTAGTTTTGTTCCGACCCTCGTGTATTAAAGTAGTCTTCCATAAAAAACGTAAAGGAAAATTGACGCATTTGATGTGTGCCTCCTTTTTGAAAACAAAAAAAACCAACCCAACAGGGTCGGTTTCGCTATTGCTCGCCGGAGACTACACCCCAATAGGGGTTTTGCGACCAGATTTCGTGTCCGGGTCCAGGCATCCCAAAATCGAGCACTGAATTGTGAAAGAAATGACAATAAGACTATTAATCAAAGATAAGACGAGACTAAATCCCAGAAGTTACATTTTGTGGACCGAAATGTAACCTATTTCTTCTAGCACAGTTTGTTAGCTGAACTCAAGCGTTCTTTGAAACACCAGAAATACCAAATACGGTTTATTTTATTTTCTAAGTCCATATTAGTATTTAAAGAATGTCTTAACCTAGTGCTTTTTGTCACATTCTTGTCACTAACCGAATTTCGAAAATGAAAAGCAAGAGACTGGCAGAAGCTAATCTCTTGCTTTCTTGGCTTTTGAATTTTACTAAAAGGATGCTACCGCTTCATCCACTGTGTTATAAATTTCGATATATTGGGTCACACCCGAGACATCCAGCATTTCACGGAGATAGGGCATCGGGGCGGCTACCTTTACATGTTTTGCTCTGTCCGTTGCCAGCATTTTGTGAATGACCACGAGCGCCCGAATTCCGATACTGGTGAGAGAGACAGTCTGACTTAGATCAACGACCAGATCGCGCATTCCATTGTTATAAGCTTCTTTTGCAGATTCCTCCAATTCGGCAAAGTTGCCCAAGTTGACGCGCTCTGGCAACTGGAAAATTGTCACAGGGATGCGCCCCTGGGCTTGCGAAATTTGTATAGCGCCCATGTCTCTCCTCCGATGAAATGATTTAATAAATCATACTCCAAAATGCTATCGGGACGAATTAAATTTCCATATCCAATGGTTTGCCTAAGGGAAGCCATTGTACTTTGTCCTGTATGCCTGCCGCGCGGAAAACGCTTTCTGCCTGAGCTCTTGGTTCTCGAAAGTGCTTCCAGCCTTCATAGTGGATGGGTATCACGCTTTGCGGCTGGAGCGCTTTTACTACTCGTACGGCTTCCTTTGCAGAAAAAGTAAACCAAACAGGTCCAGTGCTGGGGAAACTTGCCCTCCCAATATGAAGGATCGCGGTACTGATCCGAAAATGTTTGGTGATCTCACGAATCCCACTGAACCAGACCGAATCACCAGAGATGTAAAGCGCTCCCTGTTTTTGCCCAGGCCATTCCAGGACAAACCCAGTTGTTTCACCCACGAGCCAATGACTTCCCAAGGATCCATGCCGCGCGGGTACGGCTGTCACTTTGATTTCAAGACCATCTGATTTTATCGCCGTGCTTTGCCATGACTTCAAGCCGATGGCATGTCCATTTAATCGTTTTGCTCCTGCCGTTGTTGTCAGCACCTGCCTGGCGTTAGGCAGAAAGGCACGCCCTGAACGGTCAAGGTTATCTTCATGCTGGTCATGACTTAAGAGGATTGCATCCACCTTTCCGATATCTTCAGGTCGCATGGCTGGTGAGGTCAACTTTTTCGAATGGGTCCCATAGCCAAAATAATACTTCCCACCTGGTGAATCAAATACTGGATCGGTCAACAAGCGGATCGGACCAATTTCCAGGAGCAGGGTTGCTGTGCCGATATGGGTAATACGACAGTTCATCCGTTTTATCTCCCTTGATCCTCAGAACGTGCTTGCCACTCATGATAGAGAATAGCATAGATCAGTGTGTCCCACCATCTGTCTTTAAAATACAGGTTCTCTCGCAATCGTCCCTCCTGCCGCATCCCAAGTTTTTCAAGGACATGAGCGGAGCCGGTGTTATCCGCCACACACTGAGCTGAAATGCGATGAAGATTCACTTGTGTGAATCCAAAATGAAGGACAGCCTGGGCAGCCTCCGTGGCATAACCTTTATTCCAATGATCAGGATCGAGTTCATAGCCAATGTCGCCTTCATAAGCACCCACCGAGTCGCGTCGAACGCCGCAATTGCCAATCAATTGACCAGTGGATTTGAGTGTGACCGCAAACTGGAACTTGAGGCGCGGTGCCTGTTCTTGATGGTCCAGAAACATTTCGAGGAAATCACGAACCGCTTCAGGGGTTCTCTCGGTCCATTCGTTGTATCGCAAATAAAGCGGCTTCTGTTGGTATGCCAGCATAGCTTCCCAATCTGATTGGATGAAGTCACGCAGGATGAGACGTTCAGTGATTAGGATCATGAACCATGCTACCCATGCCTAATTAGTTTTAGTATCATTAAAACGAGAAACCCGATAAACAACATGATTGTGGAAAAGATACTTTCTTCTGCCTGGATCGTTTCCACGAGAAGTTCTTCCGCAATAAGATAGATCAATGCTGCGGCTCCAAAGGCTAGTACGACAGCCAGCGTGGCTTTCGAGGCATCTGCCAAGAAGAAGCTTGAACCAAATGCTCCAAGCAATAACATAAAGGCAATTCCAACTGTGATCGCCAGCGACTTCCAGATATCGATCTTTCCTTCACGAAGTTCGACTCCTACAGAGAGTGTCAGAAAGAAAAGTTCGAGTCCTAATGCAATTACCAGTAATGTCCCTAACTGTTGGTCCACAGAAAAACCTGCGCCGATGATCACTCCATCCAGTAAGGTGTCCACCGCGGCAGCAGTTGCCAAACCAACCGGTAAACCTCGTCCGCGTTGTTCCTCGCGTTCCAACCGGACCACCACCCATTTGAGCCCAATCATCATAAGTCCGCCGACCACAAAGCCGCTGATGACTCCCGTCAAGGTGCCCATACGTTCCACTTCAGGAATTACGTTGGACGCCACAGCCGCCAGAACAGCTCCCGCCGCAAAATGTTGGATCGCACTGCGCATCTTCGCTTTGGGACCCCAAAATAAAGCGATTATACTGCCCAGAATCCCAGCGCCGGTAGCAAGCAGAATATAGGGCAGGATGGAAGAGAACTGATCAGGCAAAGTTTAAGAGAACCCTTCTACCAAATATCATTTTGGGTTAATCCGCGCTGATGGGTGTAGGTTCTAGTTGCTCGGATAATTCTTTGTGGGGAGTGAAAAGTACAGTGATCATCGCAAACGCGGCAGCAATAAAAGCGATCACAAATACCAAATGGATGGCATCCGCCATGGCAGCCCGCGCACCCTCAGCAATGACAACCTCTGAACCCGGTAAAGGATCAAGCAGTTGCCTGACCAGTTCGAGGTCCAGGTGAGAGGCGATTAGGTTCGAAGCCAAGCGTGCACTGAGCGCCGCACCCATCACGCTGACGCCCAGAGTCCCGCCAATCGAACGGCTGAACTGAAGCGTTGACGTGGCAGTGCCAAGCTGTCGCCGTTCCACGCTCGTCTGCACGGCGATCAAAAAGGCTGGAATGGAAAGTCCCATGCCGATGCCCATCAGGGTCACAAAGACCATCAAACTGATCTGGCTGGTATTCATCCCCGCCCGCGACATCAAAAACGCGCCAACGGTGAACGTGGCAGTGCCAATCAGTCCCAGTTTGCGATAACCAATGCTGAGCAGCAGGCGCGTGCCAATAATACTTGCCATCACCCAGCCTAGTAACATGGGTGTGATCGTGATGCCCGCTTGTGTGGCACTGGTACCCATCACCGCCTGTACGAACAAGGGGATGAACGAAATACTGCCGAACAAAGCCCAACCCGTCAGGATGCCATGCGCGGTGGCGGTTGAAAAGAGACCATCCCGAAAAAGACGCAGGGGCAGAACAGGATCGGCTGCGCGGCGCTCCACCCAAATCAATAGGATGAAAAGAACGACTGCGCCCGCGATCAGAATCCAACTGAGTGCTCCAGCCTCCATGAGTCCCAGCAAAAGCATCACCACACTGACTGTTAAGAGGGCCGCACCTGCGTAATCGATAGCGGGTCGTTCGTGACTGCGGACCTGATCCCGCCAAGCCAACCCGACCAGCGCCGCGGCGAGCAGACCAGGCAAAACGTTGATGTAAAAGATCCAGCGCCAGGAAAGTTGGTCGACCAAGAAGCCACCTAATAGCGGCCCGACAATGGACGAGACGCCCCAGACGCCTGAGAAAAATCCCTGCATCTTGGCGCGCTGTTCGAGGGTAAACATTTCACCAATCAGAATGAAAGCCAATGGCAGGATGCCGCCCGCGCCGATTCCCTGTACCGCGCGCGCAAAGATGAGCGCAGTCATGCTGTTTGCCAATCCGCATAAAAGCGAGCCAATCAAAAACAGCCCCATCGCAAAGACGTACAATTTGCGGCGACCATAAATATCGGAGAGCTTGCCATAAATGGGAACAGTGGTAGTGGAGGCCAGCATGAACGCGGAGAAAACCCACGAATAATGTTCCAGCCCACCCAACTGACCGACAATGGTGGGCATGGCTGTCGCAACGACCGTCGATTCCATCGAGGCTAAAAACAGGCTGAGCATGATCCCAGCCGTGACGAGAAGTATTCGCTTACGTGACATTAACATCGTACCGCATAAATTGCTAAACCGGAAATTTGAACCTTGCTTGTGATTTCAGGCCAAGGTTTAGCAATGATTTTGGAAGCGGTAATCCTTTCAACATACACCCTCCCGCAGGTTTTTGGGACGTAGCTGTGTTTTGACAAGTGAACCTGCAAGATGTTTTCCTAGATGTAGTAAATTTAGACAATCATACCCCATGATGACAAGAGACTGGCATTTGCCAGTCTCCTATTTCTAAGCTGCAAGTCAGCGCCTTGGGTGCAAGGAACACTCAGTCTGCTACTTCACATTCTGTAACGCGCTTCGATATTTCGTAGGTAACTTCTGCGCGTTCCTGTAGAAGTGTATGTTTTGAGCATCCTGCGGAACTTCCAACACCTGTCGGAATTTTTGGGAGGTAGGTCCAGTCGAGGATGGTCTAACTGTGTAACTAGTTTGTCCTCGTTGAGCGGTGAAGCCTTTTCGCTGAAAGCCTTTGCGACTCTGTTCATACTCAATCGCGACCCCGTGCACGGTTCGACCGGATCGTTTCTTTATATCCCCGGTTTTCCAGTCTTTCACATCGCCGGCAATATAAACCCGTTTCACTTTCGGATAAAGCTTGCTATCGCCACTGCGGGTTTTCTGTTTCAGATCATAGGTGACGTACATTTCATGTGCCCCGCCTTTGTATTTCGATTCGGTAGGGCGATATCGGTGATTTGTTTTTGTAGCCATAGATCACTCTCCCCATTTCTCATCGAAGTCAGCCTCAGCGCCAATTTTCTTCGCGCGACTGTTGATCTTTTTGGCGGTGGTGCTAAATTCCTTCTCGCCGACCTCTCTAAGCTCGCGCGCCTCGCTACCAAATTTCTCCTTCCAGGAGGGGGCATGGGTAAGAGTAATGAGGTAACCTGCTCGCTTGTAAAGCTCAGTCAAAGCCGGGCGTGACTTGGCGTGCGTAATATCCTTGCGGATTTCTGAGAACACTTTTCGCATGCCCGTTTTGTTTTTAATTTCGCCGTATATATGTCGATTGGTTGCCATATTCAAGCTCCTTTCTTAAATAACTCTCGTTTATCCCAGATATATCATGTGTTCAGTCATCTTAAAAATCAATGGGGAATCACCCTAATCGGGCATGGATAACCCCCCGTTTTTATATGAATCTAAGTTTAGAGTTTTACTTGGGACAAAATAAAGTGCAAATCCTTTTCAAGGGTACATCGAAAGCGGAAACAAGTAGGCAATCATCTTGCAGCCCACAGCGTTTTGCTCCCTAAGAGACTGTTTCTTAAAGACTTCTTGAGACACGGATGCCACGGATTACACTGACACTACGCGCACAGAAAAAAGATTAAAAAACTGCTCTTTTCCGTGTACAAAAGAAGGTGCCAGAGATTTAAGAAACACTCTTTAAGCTGTCCACACGCTTCGTGTACTGTGCAAAGGAAAACGGCTTGAGCGTTTGAAGTAATTCAGGCAGTCATGCTGAATACTGTGAAAGGATTAAGGAATGATGAAATAACTGAACTTCCCGCAGTTCGTTGTGTTGGGTGGAGGCAAGAATGAAGACATACACAAGCCCCGAATTCGTGTACCTCGTCATGGTTGCGGTTGTAATCTTTTTGCTCAACAGATAAGCAGACTCTGCCTCGCAATCCATGAAGCATTGATTTTGTGCGGACTGAAAGAGGGAGGGAATGATGTGCTTCGCGGGAGTGTCTAACATCAGAAACATAATGTCATTCTGAACGACCGAAGGGAGTGAAGAATCCCCAGGAAATTGAGCCGAGAGGCTCAATTTCCTGGGAGACTCTTCGCTACGCTCAGAGCGACATGTTACAGGATCTCCTTGAAATTAGGCACTCCCTACTTCGCAAACCCATTATTCGAAAGAGCGTTTGAAGTAGAATACTTCGTGGTAGTCGGATTTTGCATGTGAAACCAATTCCCAGCCTTCTTCACCAAGACCATTGATATAAAGCTGTAAAGTATCCCAGTTCTCAGAATCTTCCTTACTAAACTTTTCCTTGCCATTTAAGACAATGTTATGAATTCCTGGATTTATTGTTCTGTCGTTATACGTCACGTCTAGACGTAGATACTCCCATTTCTGCATTGGATTCGATTCTCCTTTTCGTGATGTGGAGATTCTACAACAAAAAGCCCTTGTGTGAGAGAATAGCACAGGAGGCTTTTTGTTATGGCAGGCAAGAAAGGCATGAAACATTATCCGTTGGCGACCAAACTGGAAGCAGTGCGGTTGGATGCGGAAGAGGGGAAATCGTATCAGGAAATCGCAGCACAATTGAGGATCGGAGATCGCAAGCGTGTGGAGAAGTGGCTGCGGCAATACCGGACAGAAGGGGATGCTGCTTTTGGAAGAGG
Organism: Anaerolineales bacterium; assembly: GCA_036394895.1. GTDB lineage: Bacteria > Chloroflexota > Anaerolineae > Anaerolineales > Villigracilaceae > Defluviilinea. Next base: position 545 of record DASWEH010000345.1, on the reverse strand, counting down.
TCCAGGCCGCAAGAAGCGGGGCCGTCCACCCAAGCGGGAGAACACAGAAGCCTATATCGCTCGGTTGGAGATGGAGAATGATCTGCTAAAAAAATTCCATGCCGAGTTGCGCAAGCTGGAGCTCGCCAAGCGCAATATCGGCTCCTCTACCACCAAAAGGAAACATACGAAGTAAAAGCGATGTGTGAGTTCTTTGGGGTTTCGCGGGCAGCCTATTATGCGTGGGTGAAGCGCTTGGATCAGGCCGATCCAGATGCAGAGTGCATGGAGTTGGTCCAAGAAGCGTACGAGCAGTCTCACCGAACATATGGATACCGGAGAATTGTGTTATGGCTTCACAAGCACAAGGGAATGTGCATGAACCACAAGGCAGTCCTGCGCTTGATGAACAAACTGAACATTCGCTCGGTGGCGTGCAGGCGGAAGATCTTCCGCAACGTGGCGAGCGTCTGGGGCATCCATCATTATGAAAATGTGCTCAATCGGGAGTTTCGTGCCAGCCAACCCAACCAAAAATGGGTCACGGATGTCACCTATATCGCGAC
>DASWEH010000344.1:0-3457 GCA_036394895.1 Anaerolineales bacterium | reverse complement strand
CGGTTCAGGATGCATGCTTCTCCGATGGGTGTGCGTACCTGCGTCAGCGACCTGCCCAGCGTTGTAAATGTATCGATACCGGAACGCGGCCCGATGCCTGCCCACGTCGCGAAGGCTTCGGGCGTAGCAGGACGGAACACGTGCAAATACCGCCGGGCCAGTTCGAGACGCGCCTCGTGCGGGTCCATTTCAGGCGCCGGCACATTCCAGATATCGGGTTGATGAGAGCCGTCCCAGCGAATCAGGAGGGTCCCCGTTGGCGCGGCGTACCGCAGTAGGTTAGCATGTTTCACCCCCATTGCGCGCGCCGCGGCGCCCTGAATCATCCGGCGGCCGTCGAGCGCCGATTGCAACCGAGCGGCGATCTCCTCAATGCGCTTCCGCGGCCCTGATTCGTCTGGCAGCCTGCCGAGGGTAAAGACCGCGAGATCGCGTTTTGCCACGACATAGGTACTGAACCGGGGTCCCCAGACCTGCACAAGCGAAGGATCCTCCCAGCTTTCAGGTCTGGTACCGGACATGCGCGCATGGATCGAGAGCAGCGCGGCGCGCGGCATGCTATCCTGCAGACCTGCCCACGCCGCATGCCGCAATGCTCGACGGCCGTGAGGCAGCCGCTCATCGAGCGCCGTCGCATGGCGCCGGAAGGCAAGAATCTGCGAACGGGTGAGTTCCAGGCTGGTTGTCATTTGCAACCGTGCCACACCTCTCCGGCCAGGACGTGGATCCATCTTGCCAGTGCGATTTCACTCATATGTGGATTGAGCACCCAATCGCATACTATCTGTCCTAGCCTTTGCTCCATTGTACTCAGATCCCACCGCTAGGCCGAATGACACCCCAGCCTGTTGAAAAAGTAACGACTGGAGTTATCGGTAGCTGCGGTGGACAGGAGGGCGGGCTCGCCGTCGAAAAGGGAGAAACCCAAAGCCAGGAAAATGCCTAGAAAAACGCGTCGCATACCCACCGTCAATGCGCGCATTGTTGGGCAGCATTTCTTTAGGGATTTTCTTTGTTTTGAATATTTACTCAATCTACACATGCTAGTAGATGAATGGAATTAAGAACTTCACTTCGCTTTGATACTTGGAATACTGTTCTCCAAACTCAACCATTAAGAATTGTTCTTCGATACCAGCCTTTTGACAAAGAGACAGTATTGCCAAACCAAACCCAAGAAGACTCCCGACCGTTGAGGCGACGAGCGTTGTTCCTAACAAGGCGAGTAGCATACCCGCATAGATAGGATGTCGCACAATAGTGTATGAACCGCTCCGTATAAATTGCTGACCTTCTGTGATGGCTACCACGCCGCTCCAATTGCTTTTGAGTGATTGCCGCGACCAAATCGCAAATGCAACACCTGCGATTGCGAATACCGTTCCGATAACATCAATTAGGATGGTTTGAGGTACAACGAGAAGACCAAGCGAACCGGGAACACTGCGACCCAACAAGATCAAAAGGAAGCTCAGATAGAGCAAGCCGGTGTTGAGTACCGTGAAAGCGCGGGCGGCTTTACGCTTTGTGGGCAGCCTTCGAGGGGTTGCGAAACTCCAATAAATCCAGAAAACCGCCCAGGATACACTGATAATTGTCCAATATGGAGCAGGCATGGACCTCTCATTACTCCTTTTTGTTGGCTGCTCAAAGGTGAGCGTTACTGCTGGTGGGTGGGATCAGACAATGCCGCTTTGCCGAAGCCAGCCTGAACTCCCACCAGTCGGATGCACGTCGAAGATCCCGCGCAGCGGGGCTGTGTTGGGCGGCGACAATAGCTATTACACGTTGTCTGTTGAAACTACTCCACTAATTCCAAAAGGAATTCTTCAATTTCTTGACCACGCGCATTGGCAAAGCCTTTAGACTCACCGATAATTGCGAACCCACATTTTTCCAAGACTCGGCGTGAGCCGAGATTATCTTTCGCAACGCGTGCATAGATCGGACGAGTCTTGTTGTGGTGTGTTAAAAACTCTGTAAGCGCCGAAGTCGCAATGCCTTTGCCCCAGTATTCCTTGCCAAGCCAATAGGTGACTTCTGGCTTGCCTTCCTCTTCATAACTCGAAACACTTCCTGCAACATGCCCATTGAAGAGGATGGTCTGATTGATAGTTGTTTCATCTGCCAAAATTCTACGCCAATGTGCCATAAAAGCCTCTTGGTTGGTCGGGTCCTTCGCCGTGAACGCCGCCATGTAATTGGCTTGTTGATCCAGTTGATATTCAAAAAAGATGGGAAGGTCATCGTTTACCACATTGCGCAGAAGCAGTTCGTTTGACATACAGTTTTTCTCCGCATATCATTTCTGTATTTTATCAGGACACGTTTCATGCTTTCAGCCGCCCCTCGCTCGTTTGGCGCGCACACTCCCTGGCACCGTACGCCAGGACAGGTGTGCCTGATTTGCTTAGCAAATCACGGGCAGTGCCAGGGAGAACGAACCAGTTCCCACCCCCTCATCAGGGCGTAAACAGTTTCCAATGGCCTTCAGAGACGACCTCGACAGTTCCATCGACCACTTTTATGGCGGTTTGGTCGTCAATAGCATACATCGGGACTGGTACCTCGGCAGCCATTCTTTCCGCATTGGCCATGGAACTTTCTGGGTGGTCCTCGTGATCCACGTGGGGAAGCAACGCAAAGTCAACCAGTCCCAGCCCCTTATCGATGACGAAGGGCTTATTCGGGTCGTCGTACGTCTCTCCAAAAATAGGAGCTGTCACCATACTGCCAGCGCTCACCCCCACATAGACTTTCTTGCGCAGGGACGGCAGGAGGTCTGCCAGTCCGGACTCCCACATCCAGCGGCACAGATACCACACATCGCCGCCAAACACCAGCAGGGCGTCAGCCTCCTGGACAGCAGCGATCCAATACTCTTTTTTGATGCTGGGTAGGGCCGTGAGTTCCAGCACGCCCAACGACTTCCAACCTAATTCGCACATGGGGTTGGCGGTGGATCCGCTGATGAACCGGTACGCCATTGATGTCCCGCCAGGAAAGGGGTAGATCGCAGTGGGAATGCAGAGAGCGCTGGACTCGGCAATCGGTTTGCCCAAGAGTTCGAGCAACGCGTTGTGGATACTCGTGTTCTTGATGCCAGCGGACGTGAGAAGAAATTTCATGATGGTTTCCTTTCCAATCTATGGAGAGCCGAAGGGTAAGCGTTACTTACTGGCGGGAGGGATGAAATAAAGCGATTTTATACTGTGAGCCAGGAAAACTGCCCGAAAACCCGGCTTGTACTTGCCTGTCAATTATTTGCTGTGTTAGGTGGCTTTGTTATATCTACTTATTCTCTACGTTCAAGTTCTTCCGGTGTCGGTCTCTGGAAGAATTCTATCCAGGGAATCATAGTCTCTTCGGAAATGTGGAAGCTCTCCTGTGAAGGTTTCGAATTCCTGACCAAAAAGAGCAACCTGCCACTCATCGGGCGTCAATCGAAGTGCTGACC
>DASWEH010000343.1:0-10539 GCA_036394895.1 Anaerolineales bacterium | reverse complement strand
TTCTAAACTTAGCTTTCACAGATGTCGAACTACTTGCTGACCAGAATGGCGTAGATCGTCGCGCCTTTGTCCGTTGCAGAAGGTGAGTTGTACACAATGGTCACACCAAAACGTTTGTACATTGCCCAGTAATGGGTATGGTCTGGTGTTCCGCTTTCATCGGGTAAGCCCGGCTCCCAGCCTGCCTGAGGGGCTTGCTGCACTTTGGGCTGACCATACTTGTCTTCCACACTTGCCATGGTATCGTTCGCGGACAGACCGAGCGGCAATGTACCTTTGTAAGCTGCAAAATCAGCGATCGTGTTTGGATAGAGATAAACACTCTCTACCTCTTGCCCATCACCGATCAGCAAGGCCATCCCTGCGGCGTTGCACAATTGAAACCGACTTGTGCTTGAGCAGCGATTGCTGGTAATGAAATCAGCCACATCTGTATCGTCCAGAGATTTTCCGAGTACGGCTTCATAGGTAGCAGCTTCGGGTACAGTTCGCTCTGATGGCTGCGCCTGAACAACGAGGGCACCGAACGTGGTGGCGAAAAGTGCGATCGCGGCAAAGGTAATCAGGATTTGGAAACGTTTGTTCATGAGGTTTTCCTTTTATTGAATAAGCCTTAATAGGATCTACAAAATCATTTCAGGAATGGGGCGGCTATTTTCTTAGAGAAGGCCGCCCCATTCTTGTTAGAAGGAGCAATTGCCTGGGTTGGGAACGTCGATGCGCGGCGCGCCACCTTCGGGCAGCATAAAGGTCACGATCACTACCAGATTCTCGGTGCCTTCGTTTCTGGCATTGTGGGTGTCCTTACCGGGATCCATGAAGACACTGCCTGCCGGATACACTTCGCCTGTGCAGGTAGGATCGTCGCCATGATAAACGGTCAGGTTGCCAGAGACGACTGTTGCCCAGAGGGGACCACCGTGCTGATGCCAGCCAAATACACCGCCGGGAGCGATCGTGTATCGGATCACGGTAATTTTGGAAACGTCAGATTGCACGATTCCTGTCTCTGTCTTGAATTTCGCTGGGACTTCTTCGAACAGCGTTCCGGATGCAATCAGCTCGCCAGTAACTCCGGATCCCGGCGTTGCACCGACTCTTGTGACCGGAACAATTGAGCTTGCCAGTAGTACTGCTACAGTAAGAACAAAGACTACTAGCTTTTTCGGACTCCACGATATTTTTGCAGACATTTCAACCTCCATAAGGTTTGTAAAGTATCGAGGCGCTGTGCAGTCCCACAGGGATGCTCTGCAATCTCGACCTTGCTGCATTAAATCAAAAAGGCGATGGCCTGCCATCGTGGAAAACACTGAGATATTAAAGGATGAAGTACTTAAATTTTGCCCGAAGGGCGCAAGCCTTTTTCCACCGCCCAAACGGCAATCTGTGCTCGCGAGTCGAATCCTAACTTCGTCAAAATATTGCCGACGTGACTTTCGACGGTCCGTTCACTGAGGAACAATCCCTCGGCAATTTCCCGGTTAGATTTCCCCTGTGACACAAGACGAGCCACTTCCTGTTCGCGAGGAGTCAAGCCTCCGAATTTTTCGGCTTCATTTTGACGCTTCGAAAGCGTTCGTTCCTTTGGCAGGCTTCCCAAAGCAGCCTGAACAAAATCTGTCCGCAATGTTTCCTCGGGAATATTTGCTTCCAGCTTATGAATGACCAGACGTGCTCTTGCAAATTCTCGTTCGCTCTTGTCGCTATTTTTTTGTGCTTTATGCAGCCATCCCAACTGAGCATGGATCTGCCATAATAACGGAAGTGCTTCCCGTTGTTCTGCGCCTTGTTTGGCTCCTTCCAGGCTGCGCTCGGCTTTTTTGAATTGCTTCAAGGCTAGCAATGCCTGACCCTTGAGTTTGCATAAGGCTGGGATCGGTTGCGTTTGCTGAGAGTTACGCTTCGAGTCAAGCAAATGTTCGGCGATCCGCAATGCCTCGGCGGGTTTGTTCTCTGCCAGAAAAAGATTGCCTTTTGCCCAGAGCATGCGCCGTTCCGCTCTCGTATGATGACCGGTTTCCTGGAGCGGAATCGAATCGAGAAGTGTGCGCGCTCTAACCGACTGATCGTTTAGCAGGTAGGCGCTTGCTAGTTCCGTCGTTGTATTCCCAATCATCCAGGAGGAGCCAAATTCCTTTGCCACAGTGAGTCCCACCTCCAGATTCTGGATGGCAAGGTCTGCTTGAAGCATCAACAGGTAGCTGTACCCGAGCGCATAATACGCTCCCGAGATCCGCTGCGGATCCTCGATCTCCGTTGCGATCCGAAACATTGCATTGGCGTGTACGAGCGCATCCCCAAACATTCCCCGTTGCGCCAGACCGAGTGCAATGTCCCACTCGGCAAACGCCTCGCCTGAAGCCCAGCCAACTTGACGGGCGAGCTCCAGCGCTTCGAGCGCCATCTGCTGACTCTCCCTTGGGGATTGAGGCGGTATAAAGTCTGTTTCATCATAGCAGGTATGACATGCCCCAATCAAGGCAGGAATCAGTTCATGTTTATCATCTAATTTTCGAAAGAGCTGGATGGCATGCCGGTACTCTTCATAAGAACCGATTTGATCTCCATGATGCAGGTTTGCCATTCCCAGCAGGGAGCGAGTTTGTGCCATGCCTTGCTCGTCCTGCTCGCCTTCGAAAAATTCGAGCGCCTGGCGATGGCACTTCAACGATTGCGCCGTTTGACCAGTGACGAAAAACCAGTTGCCCATATTGTTGAGGCTGAGGGCGATCAATTTGGGTTCATTCAGTTTCCGTGCCAGTTCTTCGGCCTGACGGAAAAATTCTCCCGTTCGTTGATAGTTGCGGCCCGTCCAGAAGGTTCCAAGATCATTCAGGGATCGCCATTCTGCCTTTCCATTCTGCTGCTCCTGCGCAATTTTGCGTGCCTGTTCAAAATCATCCAGGGCAGACCGAAAGTCGCCCAAAATTCGGTAGGCATGCCCTCGGGCACTCAAGAGTTCGGTCTCGACAACTATGCTGAGATGACGGGCTGCCGCCAGGGCGCGAGAGTAATAGACGATGGCTTCGCGTTGGGAATACAACCGGCGCGCCCGTTCCGCCGCTTGTTGTGAGTAGTGCAGCGCTTTTTCCCACTCCCCTGCGGTGTAATAGTGATAGGACAAATCGGCAAGGTGTGGATGAATGGAGGATGCGTACAGCCGCTCCGTGGCTTCCCCCACCTGGCGATGGAGTGTCTGTCGTTCGCGCAGCAGGAGCGTGGTGTATATGGCTTCGCGGGTGAGGGCGTGGCGAAATGCAAAATGATCGGCGGTTTCTTCCACGACGAGTTGGGCGGCGATCAGTTGCTTGAGCATTGCCATCAAGTCTGCTTCCTCCACTTCCAATAGATCCTGAAGCAGCCGAAAATCAAAACGCCGCCCCATCACCGAGGCAAGGGTCAACGCCTGAAGCGTTCGTTCATCCAGCTGCTGCGTTCGCCTTTGTACTGCATCCTGGATGGTGCGAGGGATGCGCAATTGATCGATCTCTTTTCGATCCCATGTTCCATCGATATAAGAAATATCCCCACCGGCAATGAGGGCTTTCAGGATTTCCTCAATGAAGAATGGATTTCCCTCCGTCAAAGGAAAAATGGTGTCAAGAAATTCCTTACTGACAGGGGAGTTCAAGTTAAGAATCATCTGCAGCATTGCATCGACTTCCGGCGGACTCATGCGCTTGAGTATGAATTCCGTGCCGAGATGGGCGCGGTCAAGCTCCGCGAGAAAATGCGTCAACTCTGGGGTTGTGTCCTCGCCTCGATACGTGACGAGCAAGAGAATCGGTTGCGACGGAATCCGGCGCGCCAACAGGAGAAGGAATTCGAGGCTGGTCGAATCACACCAATGAAGGTCTTCGATCACGACGATCAATGGGTGATTTTGTGCAATCTCTGTAATGGTTTGAGCAAGAGCCTGGAAGAGACGTCGTTTTTCCTGTTGGGGATCCGGACTAGGCGTTGGAGTCAGATGCGGTAGATAAACAGTCAATTCTGGAAATAGCTCAACGAGCCATGAAGCAGAGGGTGCCATCACCCGAGCAATCTCTTCCCTGGCATGGGTTGCAAAGAAGTTTCTAAATAGATCCAGGAGGGGAGCGTAAGGCAGCGCCGAATCTGTTTGAAAACATTGCCCCTCTAGAATCACCATGCCTTGAGGAGCCCGACCTTTGATTTCTCTCACCAACCGCGATTTTCCAATGCCCGCCTCGCCCGCAATGAGCGCGATCTGACCATTTTTTTCGCATGATTGCATCATCAAACGGTCCAACAATTGCAGATCGTTCTCGCGGCCAATCAATATGGGGCAAATCAGAGATCTATCTAAAAGCATAGTTAATGCTACCTATAATATTGCTACACTATAAATCCAATTTGATTGAAAAACAAGATGTGGTCGATTTCTCCCCTGAAAGGGACGATGTATGCGCCGCGCAAAAAGTTGATCATTGAACTCGACGGCACTCCCTGCTGAAAGTCATTGGGAGGAGTTACCGCCTGTTTCATCAATTACTGAATTTTTGAAGCGAAGTGTTGGCTAGGTTTTAAAATTTTGGTTTAGATGATTCGGCGGCATGATATAGAGCTGGTCAAATCCCAGGTCTAGGTATTGTTTGGTATAGCCGATGCGGATTTGCGGAAAGACAACCCATCCTTTTGATGGTAGCCTCTCGCGTTTTCATGCAAGATCTGTTGAGCCTGTGCGATCTCGCGCAGATGGAAACCGCGCCCACGGGCTAACTGTTTGGGCCTGGAGTATAATTTTGTTACGAGAACTTTTGACGTGCGCAAAGACACCGCAAATTGGATTGCACTGGCTGATTATGATATGGAGACGCCGTCATATGCTTGCGACAGAGCGGTATCTCTATGTTGTTTTCCTTTGTCATCTCGCCCTGGAAAAACTGCTCAAGGCACATGTTGCTGAAGTTACCCAGGCGGTCCCAATCAAAACGCACGATTTGATTTATCTCGTGAAAAAATGCGAGTTGGAGCTGCCTGGAAACCACCTGGACTTTATTGGTAAAATCAACACAGCGTTCGTTGAAGGAATATCCAAAATCGGTTGCGAAAGATTATCTGAATCAAACGATAGAACTGGTCCAATGGTTGAAACAACACCCGAACTTAAGCGAATCGTGAAACGCTATCGAGTTCAACTCGAAAAAATGGGAATTCGTCCAACGCGTATTCTACTGTACGGTTCTCAAGCTGCCGGTAATGCACGCGAAGGAAGTGATATTGATTTAATTGTGATTTCCGGCGATTGGCAAAAGTATAACCACCGTCAGCGTCTGGAATTACTTGGTATTGCAGCGGCTAGAATTTTGGAGCCCGTCCAGGCACAAGGGTTTACACCGAATGAAATCAAAAAGAAGCAGATCCTGCCTTTTTGGGAAGAAGTGATGAAGGAACAGGCAATTGCAGTGTAATCGGAGTCGAAAGGCTCCGATTTTGTTTGGCTTCTATTTGAGAAGCGCATCTCTTCCATAGCCAGCAGAGTTTACGCAGGCACCGCACAGATGCACAGCATGTGTGCGGCACGATGTAGAGCGGATCAAAGCCCAGGTCTAAGTATCCTTGGGTTCTCGTTGGGCCCGTATTATCCTACAGCGGGGTGCAGCATACCTAAAAAGTCCGATCTTTCCACAGTCAAGATAGGGCGATGTTTAAGACGGGCATTGCGAATAATGATGGTGGAATTCATAAACTCTCCAAATAGCGTAATACGACACGACGTTTCACCTCCGTTTTGCAGCTCTGGAGTGCAAGTGGAGGGTTTGAAAAGGGAGTTCACACTTGCTGCGTAGCGCCCTCACCGCATGATTTGCAATGAATTGCTAAGCAATTCAAAAATCACACGCAGGTGCACACCTGCCCTGGCGGACGGTGCCAGGGAGTGTGCGCAGCACCCTGACGAGGGTGATGAGGCTAGCGTGACCATCAAATGCATAACCAGTAATGGTATAACGGCTATTATAATACCTTGACAGGCATAGTAATATGTCGTATATTGTACCTATGGACGAGACAACGACCCCTAACAAAATCTCTTCGGATCTGCTCAGAGGACATACGGATACGATTATCCTGAAGTTATTGATGAGTGGCGACAAATATGGGTATGAAATATCGAAACTGATCCATTCAAACTCATCCGGTGAATATGAACTTAAGGAGGCTACCATGTACTCGAGCCTGAAGAGGCTGGAAAACGACGGTAGCATCACTTCCTATTGGGGTGATGAGACCCAGGGTGGTAGAAGAAGGTATTACCGAATTACCCCAAAAGGTAAAAAGGCCTATTCTGAAAATAAAGAAAATTGGGAGTACGCCAAGCGCGTACTCGATAACTTATTATAAGGAGATGTGATGTTATGAACGAGAAATTAAACCAATATTTGAACGGCGTTTTTGCGCCTTACGACGGAGTAAAAAGCGTCGCCGAACTAAAGGCTGACCTGCTCTCCGATTTACAGGAGCGGTTCCGTGAACTCAAAGCTGAGGGCAAGGACGATGAAACCGCCTTCGAGATGACCATCGACAGCATTGGCGACATTGAGCAAACGGTGCGGGAGGTCGCCGGCCTTTCCCGCTCGCTGGAGCGGCAGTTGTTGATCAACTTCAGCGCGAGCAACTTGCCGAAGAGCGACTTCGCAGGCGTTAAAGCGCATAAAGGAAAATTTGAAGCAAGCATGTTACGTGGCTCCGACTTTGCGGGCGCGGACCTGACTGGCAGCTCGTTTTATAGCAGCGATGTGCGTGAAGCCAATTTCGACGGAACAAATCTGACCGACTGCACCCTGTCCACCATTGACCTTACGGGTGCGAGCTTCAACAAAAGCATTCTTGTACGCACCGAATTCAACATGTCAGAGCTGACCCGGGCAAAATTCACAAATGTAAAATTGATCGACGTAAAGCTGACCATGATCGACCTTAGAAAGACGGTCTTTGAGAACTGTACCTTCAACGGTGTGGACTTCAAATACTGTGACCTGCAAAGGATGTGCCTGGACGGACTGACCTTTATTGGCGTCAAGTTTGACAGGGCGGCGCTGAACGAAGTTACGTTTAAGGGCGCGACACTTAAAAATGTGTCCTTCATTGCAGCGACTACCTGGACTAGCTGGTCTAAGAAATACTACCGTGCCATCAAAACCATATGCTTTGACGGCGCGATGATGGATAAGCTGACCTATGCCGCACTCAAAGGCATGGATGCCGATTTATCAAAGGTTACCATTATCTAAGGAGTGAAGAATATGCAAAACCAAGCAATCCAAGTGAAAGGGCTGCAAAAGTCCTACAAGCAGCTTCATGTTCTAAAGGGCGTAGATTTTGAGGTGGAAAAAGGCTGTATTTTCGCCCTGCTCGGCTCCAACGGCGCGGGTAAGACAACGATTATCAAAATCCTCACCACGCTGCTCAAACAGGATAGCGGAACCGCCGCCGTAAACGGATTCGACGTTGCGGCAAAGCCTGACGATGTGCGCCAGTCGATCAGCCTGACCGGGCAATTTGCCGCCGTGGACGAGATATTGACCGGGCGGGAAAATCTTATCATGATCGCCAGGCTCCGGCACTTGAATAATCCGCGTCAGGTGGCGGACGATCTGCTGAACCGCTTCGGCCTGACCGACGCCGCCGACCGCAGGGTTTCCACCTATTCGGGGGGTATGCGCCGCAGGCTCGACATCGCCATGAGCCTTGTGGGAAAACCGCAGCTCATTTTCCTCGACGAGCCAACCAACGGTCTTGACCCCGAGGTGCGCATCGAGTTTTGGCAGATTGTCAAGGAGCTTGCCGACGGCGGCACGACGGTATTCCTGACCACCCAGTATTTGGACGAGGCTGAACAGCTTGCCGATCGAATTGCCATTCTGCATGAGGGTAGGATTATCGCCAACGGCACGCTCGCAGACCTGAAAAAGCTGTTCCCGCCCGCAAAGGTGGAATATGTGGAAAAACAACCTTCATTGGAGGAGATATTCCTCGCAATCATAGGTAAAAAGGAGAAAAAATAACAATGAATAAACACTTTTTCAGCGATATGAGCGTTATGCTTGGACGTTCCATGCGCCATATTATCCGCAGCATGGACACCATCATCACAGTCACCCTTATGCCGATCGCGTTCATGTTGCTGTTCGTCTATGTGTTTGGCGGTGCGATTCAATCGGGCACGGACAACTATGTGAATTATCTTTTGCCCGGCATACTTCTTATGGCAATTTCAAGCGGCATCGCCTATACAGCTTTCCGCCTGTTTATGGATATGCAACGGGGCATCTTCGAACGGTTCCACTCCATGCCGATTGCGCGTTCCGTCGCGCTGTGGGGGCATGTGCTGACCTCGCTGGTATCCAACGCGATTTCGGTTGTCGTCATCATTCTCGTAGCGTTGGTGATGGGCTTTCGTTCGTCGGCGGGGGTGCTGTCATGGCTCGCCGTAGCCGGTATACTCGCGCTGTTTACGTTGGCCTTGACTTGGATCGCGGCGATTGCCGGACTATCCGCAAAATCAGTGGACGGTGCAAGCGCGTTTTCCTATCCCCTTCTCTTCCTGCCGTTTATCAGCTCGGCCTTTGTGCCGACTGAGACGATGCCGTCAGCCGTTCGCGCCTTTGCCGAAAACCAGCCGGTGACCTCAATCGTAGACGCCATCCGTGCACTACTGTCAAGTCAGCCGGTGGGCAATGATATCTGGGTCGCTCTTGCGTGGTGCGTCGGGATTATGCTCGTGGCTTATGTCTTTGCGATGAGGGTGTATAAAAAACGGGTGTGAAAAACAATACTTCGCCAAAAATAGCTTGAGAAAATAGGGCTTTTTGTAGTAGAGTAGAAGTCGGCCAAGACCAAAACTCACCACAAAAAGCCCATGACAGACATTTTAGCACTTTTACAACTATGGTTGGTATTCCTGTTCTGGCAAGCGAACGTCTGCCAGAAGGCGCAACAGCTTTTGGCTTATTGATGTCGGCCTTTGCAGGAGGAAATTTTTTTGGTTATCTGCTCGCCGGATCTCTGCGACGGCCGGATGGATCGCGTATACGCTGCGTTTGGGTTCGTGATCGGGTCGTTGGGTTTCATCCCATATACCTGGATCGATTTTGGATTGTTGCTCCTTCTCGGATTGGGAAATGGCTATGCTGCCATCCTCCTGATTACCTGGATACAGACCCGCACTCCCAAAGAGATGCTAGGGCGAATGATGGCTTTGTTGATGCTATCCAGTACCGGGCTGTTCCCCATCTCGCAGGCAATAGCTGGCGTATTAAGCAAATGGAACCTGACTTTAATGTTTGCATTACCGGGTGTATTGGTCTTACTGATCACAGTATGGATCGCCCTCCAACCAGAACTTAAAAGCTTCAGCGCGAGCCTCACAAACGCAGAAGCGGAAGGGTGAAAGCGGACCAGACCCAGGAGAAAACGAATGCTATGAAGGGATGTGCAATTTGCAAAGAGCCGGCCGAATAGGCAGTTCACCCCTCGCTAGAGGCATTATTATACAGTCCCAGAGAACAAATCCAAAATATGACATTTCCCGTACATATTTTTAGCGGATCATGGTGTTCTGCCTAGCATCTCTGCTATAGGTTGCCAGCCGAGGCGACGTTTCCTGATGAGCAGCTCAGAAAGGAGTTTTAGAAATGGAAACGGCGAAATGGAATGTGAAACAAAAAAACCTGTTACTCTGTTTGGGATTCGTATTAATGCTGGCATTGATCTCTGTCATCAACGTCCAGGCAGCGGCTTCAAAGACCATCTACCTGGATTGGCACGCTGTTGTGCCTGCTGGCTCTGGTGACCCAAACATGTTTGGAGACGGCACAGTGAGTGTTAATGCAGGTCAGGCGCAAATTTGTTACAGCTTGCGAGTCTTTGTATACCCAGGAGATGGCTCGAATTGGCCGCCCACCAGCACTGGCGTCTATCAGGCAGCGGCTGGCTCCAACGGCCCGTTGGTTGTAGACTTGCACCCTGATTTTTCATCTGGTCCGAATGCAAGCGGCTGTGTCGGCATTAGCAGTACACTCGCTCATAATATTCAGAGAAATCCCTCCGGCTATTACATCCTCGTAACGTCTATAAACCATCCTGATGGTGCAGTCCGCGCTCAATTAGTTAAATAAATTGTGCATATGAATACCGTTCGCCTCGGCGGCAATCTCTAATTTCAAGTGGGCAAGCGACCGCGAAAACATGCTCATAGAGTGGTGCTATCATCGCTCTATGACCACAGCCACTGCTCAAGCGAATCCCAATCTCGCCTTCATCAAATAGACAACAGGGAAACTTGATTGAACGAACGGCGCGGGTGGTTTTTGGGCAGGAAATATCACTTGTGGAGGAGTTTTTTAGGGGGAAACCAAGACAAAACAGATTGCATGAGGCCCAAGGAGCAGGTGTGACGTTACTTCACAGTAGTGATCGGGCGGGCTCTACGTATGAGGAGGGACTCAGCCTAGTTCTCTACCGTTGACATGCCTGCCTCGCAAACTTATAATGACAGCGTGCGGAAGTTCACGC
>DASWEH010000342.1:0-10544 GCA_036394895.1 Anaerolineales bacterium | reverse complement strand
AATTAATTCTTAATCCATTGTGGGGTGTTGCCGAAAGCATGTTGAAGGCCGTTGGACTGGGTGCATGGTTTGGTCCATGGCTGGGCAAACCAGAGACAGCTTTAGTGACTGTCTCCCTGATCTCCGTCTAGCAGTTCGTTGGAATCCCAATGATTTTATTTTATGCCGCATTGATCGGAATCCCGGATGAATTGATGGAAGCCGCGCGCGTAGATGGCGCCACCAGCTGGGATACGTTCTGGCGCATAAAGTTCCCTCTGATCCTGCCCACCGTTGGCATTGTTGGCGTTCTCACGTTTGTCGGCAACTTCAATGCTTTCGATCTCATTTATACAATGAAGGGTGCCAACGCGGGCCCTGACTTTTCCACAGACATTATGGGGACATTCTTCTATCGGACGTTCTTCGGTCAACAACTTCAATTGGGGAATCCAACCATGGGTGCGACGGTCGCCGCGATGATGTTTTTGATCATCCTCACCGGCGTATTAATTTATATGTTCCTCTGGGCCAGACGTGTCCAGACTTATGAGCTGTGAGGAAAATCATGAAATCAACTTCTTTATCTCAGATACGCTATTCCCTTGAACGTTTTGTACCCCTGCTCATCCTCACCCTTTACTCTCTCATTGCGCTCTTCCCCATCGTATTGATCGTGATGAATTCATTCAAAGCCAAGAAAGCGATCTTTGGTGCACCATTTGCATTCCCTACGTCAGAAACATTTAGTTTAATTGGTTATCAAACAGTCACGGACAGAGCCAATTTTCAAAATTACTTTCTCAATAGTGCTATTGTTACCTTCATGGCATTGATATTAACGTTGTTCATTGGTGCTATGGCAGCCTTTGCACTGGCGGAATATCACTTTCCTGGCAACGCGCTGACCGCGCTCTATCTTTCCATCGGCATTATGATCCCCATTCGTCTCGGCACAGTAGGTATTTTGCGCCTGATGGTCAGTCTCAAACTTGTGAACACATTGACCGGTTTGATCTTAATTTATGTCGCACAGGCATTACCGTTAACGATCTTCATCCTTTCACAATTTATGCGGCAAGTGCCACAGGATTTGAAGGATGCAGCCCGCATTGACGGGGCAAGTGAATACCGTATTTTTGGCATGGTCCTGCCGCTTATCCGTCCTGCACTGGGAGCCATCGGAATCTTTACGATGATCCCTATCTGGAATGATTTATGGTTTCCGCTCATTATTTCCCCCTCTGCCAAAACCGCGACTGTGACCCTCGGCGTTCAACAATTCCTCGGTCAGTTCGTCTCCGATTGGAATGCAGTGCTTTCCTCGCTGACGCTCGCAATGGTTCCCATCCTTATCCTTTACATATTATTCTCACAGCAAATGATCCGCTCTATCACCGCCGGGGCAATCAAATAAGGAGGCAATCATGAAAGTTGGAATTGTCGGCGTTGGATTCATGGGAACGACCCACGCGGCGGGTTGGGCGGAAACACCCGCGGAAATTGTTGGTTTCAATGCTGAGACCCAAAAAGAAGCAAGCGCCTTAGCAGAGCAATATCACGCTAGGGTTTATCCAACGCTGGAGGAAATGCTTCCGCAGGTGGATGTGGTCGATATTTGCTCCCCCACACATTTGCATCACGAAATGGCTTTAAAAGCCGTGGCAGCCGGAAAGCATATTGTTTGCGAAAAACCACTGGCGCGCAGAGCAGCTGAAGCGCAGGAAATCGTCACTGCTTGTCACAAGGCAGGTGTGCAACTTCTCGTTGCACACGTTGTGCGTTTCTTCCCTGAATATGCCCTTGCCCATTCTGCTGTCGTGGAAGGACAGATCGGCAAGCCTGGTGTGATCCGTTTGCATCGTGGCAGTTATCGGCCCAAGAAACCAGCGGGCAACTGGTTCCTCGATGAAGAAAAATCTGGCGGCATTCTGATGGATCTGATGATCCATGATTACGATTATGCCCGCTGGGTGGCCGGTGAAGTGGAATCCGTGTCTGCGCGGCGCGTGACCGAACGTCATCCCGATGCGCCCGTTGATTATGGCTTAGTCATTCTCAGCCATCGTTCTGGCGCGTTGTCCCATATCTCGGGGGCGTGGGCTTATCCACCTCCTACCTTCCGCACGCATCTTGAAATCGCGGGAGACCGCGGCCTGATCGAGTTTGATTCGGATAGCACAGCACCTATTCAGAATTTGATTCTCAAAACAGGTAGAGCAGACGCACCGGATGTTGCCTTACCCTCCAGCTCGGTGAGTGAAAGCCCTTACACGACCCAGATCAAAGAATTCTACAGCGCTCTGGCGAACGGAAAAAGCACGCGTGTCAGCGCGACCGATGGACTGATCGCCGTTCAAATTGCGGAAGCGGCCATTCAATCTGCTCATAGGGGTCAGCCAGTCACGTTGCAAGCCTTGGTGGAGGCATCATGATCAAGATCGGTATTCTTTCGTTTGCTCATCATCATGGCGAAGCCTATGTTTCCAACTTGCGCCGCATAGAAGGTGTGGAGTTGCTCGGTGTGTCGGATGACGATCCGATGCGAGGTCAGAGGATTGCCGCTCAAAACCAAGCGCTGTATTTTCACACGTACGAAGACCTGCTGGAAGCCAAACCCGATGGTGTAATCATCTGCACTGAAAACAACCGTCATCGCCCATTCGTTGAAATGGTTGCCTCACTTGGGATTCACATACTTTGTGAGAAGCCAATTGCGACAACGCTTGAAGAGGCGCGCGCCATTGTGGATATCTGTAACAAAGCCGGTGTCATCTTGATGACGGCATTTCCTATGCGTTTCAGTGCTCCCTTATTGGAAATCAAGGCGCGACTTGATCACGGCGACTTTGGTGACCTCTATTGTTTTAATGCCACAAATCAAGGCGAGTTACCGACCAAACATCGCGCCTGGTTTGTGGATCCTAACCTGGCAGGTGGCGGCGCGATTATGGACCATACTGTCCATCTTGTCGATATCATGCGCTGGTTCACAGGGTCCGAGGTAGAGAGCATGTACGCCCGCAGCAACAGGATTTTCCATGCAGAGGAAGTGGAAGTGGAAACCGGCGCGCTGGAGATGTTGACCTTTGAAAATGGTGTGTTTGCCACCATAGACGCAAGTTGGTCTCGTCCGCAATATTGGCCGACGTGGGGTGGATTGATGTTTGAAATGGTCACTCAGCGCGGCGCCGTGATTGTGGACGCATTCCGCCAGAACTTGAATGTTTATCGCCATGAATGGCAGCGTTCGAACTGGGAATATTGGGGCTCCGATATGAATCACGCCATGCTGAGTGAATTCGCATCAGCCATTCGCGAAAACAGAGCCCCTAAAGTGACAGGCGTGGATGGTTTGAAGGCTGTGGAGGCGACGCTGGCTGCTTATGAATCAAACCGCACGGGTCAAACAGTTCAAGTCAAAACAGTATGAATACTTCTGAGCAGCGTTTCCTTATCCGTAATGCGCGTTTGTTCACTCCAAATCACGCGGGATTGATGGGCTGGCTGCTAATTGAACGTGGACTGATTCGTGCGCTGGGCTTTGGTAATACACCGGATTTTTCGCATGGCACTTCGATCCAATCATTGGATGCGCAGGGCAATAATTTGTTGCCAGGATTTATCGATCTGCATGTTCACGGCGCAATGGGACATGAAGCGATGGATGCGTCGCCTTCTGGCCTAGAGCAGATGGCGCGTTTTTATGCTTCGCATGGTGTTACTTCCTTCCTCGCAACAACCTGGACTGCGAATCGCGCCTCGATCATGAAAGCGCTGGAATTGGTGGAAGAGATGCAGGGTCGTATTCGAGGCGGGTCCACGCTATTGGGCACACAGCTTGAGGGTCCCTATCTTAATCCAACCCGTTGTGGCGCGCAGGATGTCAATCTGATTCGGCGCGCTGAGAAAGAGGAAGCACTGGAGTTTCTCGAATCTGGCGTGATCCGTCTGCTTGCTCTGGCCCCTGAATTCGAGGAAAATTTGTGGTTAATCGATGAATGTGTGCAACGGGGGATCACCGTGTCTGCCGCGCACACGACCGCAAACTATGAACAGATGCAAAGGGCCGTTGCACATGGTGTCACTCATCTGACCCATTCCTACAATGCCATGCAGCCATTGGGTCATCGTGAGCTGGGTACGATTGGCGCGGCGATGGCGTTTCCTCAAATGTCCTGTGAATTGATTGCCGATAACATTCATGTTCATCCGGCTGCGCAGAAAATCCTTGTGGATGTGAAAACGCCCTCAGGTGTCATTTTGGTGACCGACGCGATTCGCGCTGCCGGACTTTCAGATGGCGATTACAGGCTGGATGAGCGGTCCGTTCATATTCAAGATGGGGCCGTACGTTTGCTGGATGGCACGCTGGCAGGTTCTGTTCTAACAATGGAACGCGCCTTGCAAAATGTGTGCTTCGCAACCGGGCGCGCACTGGCAGAAATGTGGATCACCTCCAGCCTGAACGCGGCGCGGGCGATTGGTATTTCTGCTCAAAAAGGAAGTTTGGAAGTTGGCAAGGATGCGGATCTGGTTTTGCTGGACGAATCTTTCCACGTCCGTTCGACGATTGTTCAGGGAGAAGTTGTTTTTTCAAATCGTGAGAATTTCACCATCGCTTGATTGCCTGCTTTTAGTGCGAGATTTAACTTTCAGGAGTCTCTAACATCATGTCATTCTGAACGACCGAAGGGAGTGAAGAATCCCCAGGAAATTGAGCCTCTCGGCTCAATTTCTTGGGAGACTCTTCGCTACGCTCAGAGCGACACACTGTCGCATGCAAGCGCGACAGCGTGCAGGATATCTCCTCTTATACAGAGTATCAAAGATTGAGCCACATTAGTTGCGGAAGGCTTCTGTGGCTGAGTGACTAACACTTGCTAATGTATGAACGCCTGGAAGGAAGTAAAATAGAAGTCTCACCCAATCTGTGAACATTTTCTATGGAACCTGTAGCAGCGATCCAGTCCAGTGTTTCTGACATGCCCAACGGTTATCAGCAGGCTATGCACGAGGCGTGGAAACGATTCACAACCAACCAGCAATTGGATCCAATTGTGCCTCCTCTGATTGCGGCCTCCTGGCAAAGGTGTTGGGGAAAAGTAAATCCCAATAACACCATGGAATTTACCCGCATGGGTTCGGACTACATGCTGGCTTCTCAAACGGCTAGTTTTGATCTTATTGCCATTGCCCGCCCGGTCATGGAGGATGTCTACCAATGTATTCAAAACTCAGGGACGGCTATCCTCCTCACCAATAGCATTGGTTGCGTGCTCGATCTGGTGGGAGACGATGAAATCCTAAAAATTATGTATGGCTGGGGCTGTGGCGTTGGAAGTATTCTTTCTGAGGAATTAATTGGGACTTCCTCTTTTGGACTGGCATTGACCGAACGTATGCCTGTGCAAGTGGCAGGGAGAGAACATTTTGTCCATCAGTTTCATATTGCGACCGGCGCCGCAGCTCCGATGTTTGATATCAGCGGTCGTTTGCTGGGCGTGTTGGGAATCGTCATGCCCGTCGAACGTTATCACATCCATTCACTTGGATTAGTGGCCGCTGCAGCTCGAGCGATTGAGAACCAGCGCCAGTCTGATGTATTGTTTGCCGAGCAAAATAGCCAACTGGGTCAGTTGAATACCATCCTTTCGGCTATTTCCGACGGTATCCTGGTATTAAATGCCGATCATGTAGTGGTTCACGCGAATAACGCCGCCAGCCAGATGTTAGGCATTCCATCGAGATCAATGATGGGAAAACGGGCTGATACATTGCTCTCCATGCCACCATTTTTAAGCAAGGCTGTTTCAGAGCGAACCCCACTCATTGATGTGGAAGGCATCATTAACGTTGATCAGCAGCAGATCAATTGTCTGATTAGTCTCGATTTCGTATTCAAAAGTCAGAATGAACTACAGTGGATCATTGTGACCTTGCGCTCTGGGAAGAAAGTTCGCAAGCTGGTGCAAAGGCAGGTGGGTGCCAATGCTACTCTGACATTGGATGATATTCCTGGTGATTCACCGCAATTGCACCGGGTACGCAGTTTTGTGAGATCAGCGGCTGGCGCGCAGGCTAGCATATTGATCCGTGGGGAAGTAGGAACGGGCAAGAATGCCCTTGCCAGTGCTATCCATAATGCTGCTGATCGCCGGGAAGGACCCTTTGTTGTCTTTTCCTGCTCTTCAATACCAAATGAACTGGTGATCAGCGAGTTGTTGGGTTACGAAGAGGGAGATGAAAGCAGACATCTCAATGGACGGCCCAGCAAGTTCGAACTGGCAGATGGAGGTACCTTATTCTTTCAGAATGTGGATGTTCTGCCGTTGGAAGCGCAGTCAGTTTTGCTCAATGCCCTGGAGTTGGGAGTGATCCAACGTTTGGGAAGTCAGCGTGCTGTGGAGATCAATACGCGCGTGATCGCATCTACTTCAGCAAGTATGGAGGCATTGATTGCTCAAGGAGCTTTCCGCCCGGATCTGTATTATCGCCTGAGTACATTCACTGTGACGCTTCCGCCTCTGCGGGAACGCCCACGCGACATTCCACTTGTAGTAAATCGCATCCTGACCCGTTTTGAAAGACAACTTGGCTACAAGGTCTTGCTTGCCCCTGAAGTGATGGATGTGTTCAAAAAATATCTCTGGCCTGGTAATATCCGAGAAGTGGAAGCGGTTTTAGGACGCGCTTCCACCCAAGTGGCAGGTACAGGCTTGATTGGTTTGTCAGATATACCGGCTAACGTACGCAGGATGGAAGCCACTCCTCAGAATTTACGACCGCTTTTGCAAGTGAGTTCTCTCGGTGAGATGGAGCGCGAGACGATCTTGCTCACCGCCCAGATGCAACGAGGAAATGTTTCCCGCATGGCGCACGCCTTAGGAGTCGGCCGCACTACTTTGTGGCGTAAGCTCAAGTCATATGGTATTGACCCGGAAGAATACCGACGGCAGAATTAGAAGGGCCGCTTTACAGCCAGTGGGGAATTAAGAATTTAGCAAGGAACATTGCAGATCTATTTTCGTGCTGTTTCACTATGAAACAGCCATTTCTTAAAAAGTGTTCCTAAACGAAACACTTTTTATTTAATTCTTTGACTTTTCCCTGCACACTTCATAGAATGAATTTTAGAGCTTTTTCCCAAATTCTTTGTGGAGTAAATCTGGTGTCAGTTCATCGTTTTCTCGTTGAAGAAAAAACAATATTGTATTACCAGAATATTCTGACTGTTTACCCTTTCTTAGTCGTTCCCCGCCGAAAAGCTCCCTCACTAGGCGGTTTGTTTTTTAAACCAGGAGATTGCATCACGCACATGAAACAAAAGGAGGTCCAAAAGCAAGATATTTGCCAAAAAAACCCTTTCAGTAATCCCCTTAGATCCATTCACTAATCAAAATTCAGGAGGCTTAAAATGCATATATTTCTTGGCGAAGTCATCGGCACGATGTTTCTGATCCTGTTGGGTGATGGCGTCGTCGCCAACGTATTGCTCGCAAAGTCGAAGGGCCAGAACTCAGGTTGGATTGTCATCACCACTGCTTGGGCCATGGCGGTTTTCGTCGGCGTGTATACGTCGCTGGCTGTAGGAGGCAATGCGCATCTTAACCCGGCTGTGACAATTGGCTTGGCCGTTTCTGGCGCGGTTCCGTGGAGCGCTGTCCCGGTTTACCTCGGCGGCGAGTTCATAGGCGCGGCCCTCGGTGCAATATTGGTGTGGCTGTCTTACCTACCCCACTGGGCTGAAACTCAGGATCCAGGCCTTAAGCTGGCTGTGTTCTCCACTGGCCCGGCGATCCGAAACACGACCGCCAACCTAATTTGCGAGATCATAGGCACCTTTGCCTTGATGTTCGGTGTATTTCTGATCAAGGGCGCACAAATGGTGAGTGGCGGTGCGGTTAGCACTATATCCCTCGGCGCACTGGGAGCGCTGCCCGTTGCATTGCTAGTATGGGTTATCGGTCTATCTCTTGGTGGCCCGACAGGTTACGCTATTAACCCAGCCCGCGACCTCGGCCCGCGCATCATGCATGCTCTCCTGCCAATTGCCGGCAAAGGTGACAGCGACTGGGCTTATTCCTGGATCCCGGTTGTGGGCCCCATTATCGGCGCGGCCATTGCCGCCCTCCTTTACCTTGCAATCCCACACTAAACAGATCTTTTGGATTGGATAAGGAGACGTTCATGAAAAAATTGATTAATAAACCCGAGAATGTGGTGCGAGAAGCATTGGAAGGCATGGCTTATGCCCATGCAGACCTAATAAAAGTGCATTACGACCCTAATTTCATCGTGCGCGCAGACGCCCCCATCCAGGGCAAAGTAGGCGTTATTTCTGGCGGAGGTTCCGGTCACGAACCAATGCATGGTGGTTTTGTAGGGATGGGCATGCTTGATGCAGCTTGTCCAGGAGCAGTATTTACTTCTCCCACGCCAGATCAAATGCTGGAGGCTACCAAGGCCGTCAATGGCGGCGCGGGTGTTCTTCACATTGTCAAGAACTATACCGGCGATATAATGAACTTTGAAATGGCTGCTGACCTTGGGCGCGCGGAAGGGATTGAGGTTGAAGCTGTCGTGACCGATGATGATGTGGCTGTGAAGGACAGCCTCTATACAGCCGGACGCCGCGGTGTCGGTGTTACAGTGTTGGCCGAGAAATTATGCGGTGCTGCTGCTGAACAAAAACGCTCGTTAAAAGAAGTGGCTGATATTTGCCGCACGGCCAAAGAGCTAGGTCGCAGTATGGGAATGGCGCTTACATCCTGTACTGTTCCACATGTTGGAAAACCAACCTTCGATCTTCCTGAGGATGAGATGGAAATCGGAATTGGCATCCACGGTGAACCGGGCCGTACACGCATGCCCATCAAACCTGCCGATGAGATCGTTGAAATGCTTATGGAGCCTATCCTTAATGACATTCCTTATAAGAAAGGTGATGAGGTGCTCCTGTTTGTCAACGGGATGGGCGGGACCCCACTGGTGGAACTCTATATCGTCTACCGTAAGGCTTATGAGATCGCTGAAAAGTTTGGCGTGAAAGTCGTGCGGAACCTGATTGGTCCCTATATCACCAGCCTGGAAATGGCAGGGACATCCATTACTGTGCTCAAGATGGATGATGACATGCTTAAGTTGTGGGATGCGCCGGTCAAGACCCCTGGTCTGCGCTGGGGTGCGTAAGTTTCCATATTAAACCAACTGGGCGGTCTGCTCATCTGCACTCGATTTTTGAATTTTGAAACGCTTAGCATTTCATGGCAATTCATAGCAAATCGTGCGGTGCCAGTGTCGCAAAGTCCGCCCTACCCTATCCCAACGGAGTCGGAGATGTCCATTACACGTGATGATGCCCTGAATTGGATCAAAGCAATCGCCGGTGTACTTAGCGAAAACAGTACGTACCTAACCAAACTTGACGCGGCAATTGGCGATGCCGATCATGGTGCAAATATGGATCGTGGTTTTAAGGCTGTGATGAACAAACTGCCTGAAATCAGTGACAAAGATATTGGCACGATGTTCAAGACCATTGGTATGACGCTGATCTCTACCGTTGGCGGAGCCGGTGGGCCTCTGTATGGAACGTTTTTCCTGCAAGCTGGCATGAAAACCGCCGGGAAGATGGAACTCAATCTGGTCGATTGGACGGATGCACTTGACGCTGCGCTTAGCGGCGTGGTGATGCGGGGCAAGGCCGAACTGGGCGATAAGACCATGGTCGATGCGCTTACGCCGGCGGTTGCCAGCCTCAAGCAGTCCATTCCAGAAGGCCAGCCAATCAATAAAGCCCTTGAACTCTCAGCAGAAGCAGCCAAAAAAGGTGTGGAAGGCACTATCCCGCTGGTGGCGCGCAAAGGCCGCGCCAGCTATCTGGGCGAACGCAGTGCTGGTCATCAGGATCCGGGAGCTACCTCCTCGTACCTGATTCTTCAGGCAGCTGCTAGTACCTGGAAAGAAATTGCCTCTTAATGCCTTGGCATTCAGTCTGATGTTCCTGGCTTTGAAACTGTAGGAATCTATGGTGATCCACTACAAAACTTTCAATAATTTCACCTGGAGGTAAAAATGGCTAAATACTCAGCAGCAGTTGATCAGGGAACTACCAGCACCCGCTTCATGATCTTTGACCACGCGGGCAAGGTGGTTGGCGTTGATCAAAAAGAACACGAGCAGATTTACCCAAAACCCGGTTGGGTTGAGCATGATGCGATGGAAATCTGGCAGCGCACACAGGAAGTGATCGAGGGCGCGCTCAAGAAGAGCAGCGTTTCTCCCAACGATATTGCTGCGGTTGGTGTAACCAACCAGCGCGAGACCACCGTTGTCTGGGATAAGGCAACTGGCAAACCCGTCCACAATGCCATCGTCTGGCAGGATACCCGCACGGATACCATCTGCAACGAACTTGCCAAGGATGGTGGGCAGGATCGCTTCCGCACCAAAGTGGGCTTGCCACTGGCGACTTATTTCTCAGGCCCCAAGATCAAATGGATTCTGGATAACGTTGAGGGGGTGCGTGCCAAAGCCGAAAAAGGCGAGGTGCTTTTCGGCAA
>DASWEH010000341.1:0-9507 GCA_036394895.1 Anaerolineales bacterium | reverse complement strand
CTGGTTCGGCTTGGGGACATAGAACTGGGTGTTAGGATCAAGACTATGCTGTGGCAATGCCGACGCCAGCATTGCCACAGATGAGATCAATGCTGCCACCAGGCAGCTAACAATGAGAAGATGTTTTCGCTTTCTTGGGTTGGTCATTTAAAGTTCTCCTTTTGTTTTCTGCTTCCAGTTTTTCTGAATAAGCCCCCAGCCGCTATACCTGACAGTCATTACTATACACTGAATTTGTACCAGAGACAATAATCAAAAACTCCTACTGAATTTTGAATTACCGCTTGTCTCACAAGCGAAGCAGTCCTGCGGATAAATTACTAAACTTTTTGAAGCGAAGTGTAGGCTAGGTTTTCAAATTTTAGTTTAGATACACATGCACAGCATGCGTGCGGCACTAGGTAATAAGTCACCTTACGCAGTTCCACTCCGAGGCGGTCTACCCTGAAGGGTACGATGTGAGACCACCGTATTTCACTGGGAAATCGCAGGGTCAGAGACCCTGCGAGAGCGTGAGGTTGCGTAACATTTCGGACGGGGATATTGCCTGTGGGTGAGTTCCTGCTGTCTATACATAAGAAATTTGGAGGGAGAAATCATTCATAATCTTCCTTTGATTCTGCACAATTTCTGCAAATTTGCTCGGTATCCTGTAGGGGAAAACACAGGCGAAGCAGTCCTGTGGATAAAAAGGAGATTTTGATTCGAAATGAATAACAAGAATTTTCTCAAGGGGAAGAAAGCCTGGACCTGGGGTATCGGCCTGTCCGTGGTCCTTATTGCGCTTTTCGTGTTCTCAAGAGTTAACTCTGCCAACGCGAGCAATGCGACCGCTGAATCGACCGCAACTGTGACTTCACTGAATGTTGCCCAAACCGTTGAGGCTTCAGGTTCTCTGGAAGCTCAGCCTTCTGCCAACCTGACGTGGAATACGAGCGGTGTCGTGGACGAGGTCTATGTAAAGGCGGGGGATGAGATCAAGGCTGGAGAGATATTGATGAAGCTGAGAACAACCACAGTTTCGGCTAGCATCATCTCAGCTCAGGCAGATCTGGTCACTGCCCAAAAAGACTTGGAAAATGTGCAAAGCTCTAGCACTGATCTGGCTCAGGCAGTGATTGATTTGAAGACTGCCCAAGAAGCCTACGATAAAGCGGATGATTATTTGCATTATCTGCAGAATTCCAAGAAAGTTCCGCAAAGTGAGACACGTTTATTTCTGGAAACAAAGCGAAACAGTTGGATGTATGTTTACAAGACGAAAACATTCAAAGGTCCAGCTCCCGAAGACTGGATTACGGATGCAGAGAATGACATGGCTTTGAAAAAGTCTCAACTGGAAGATGCACAGCGTACCTATGACCGTCTCAAGCAGGGCTCAAACTCTCAAGACGTGCTCGCAGCTCAAGCCAAAGTAGATGCCGCGCAAGCGACGGTCGATTCGATGAGTGTGATCGCGCCCTTCGATGGCGAGGTTCTTTACGTCGCGAGCCAGCCAGGGGATGTGGTCAATTCTGGAACTGCTGCGCTCAATGTCGCTGACCTGGATCAACTCTATGTGGAAGCGCAGGTGGATGAAGCAGATGTGGCGAATGTGCAAGTGCGGCAGCAGGTGGATGTCACGTTGGACGCGCTGACGGAGGTCTCATTCACGGGTAAAGTGACTGCGATCAATCCGGTCGGTGAGGAGGTCTCCGGCTTGGTGAAATACGTGGTTCACATCGATCTGGATAAAGTGTCAGATCAATCGTTCATGCCATTGGGAACAACAGCCAATGTAGTGATCCATGTAAGTGATGCGACTGCCTCTCTGGCAGTGCCGATCACGACGATTCAGAATGATGCAAATGGTGAGTTCGTGATGGTCTCGCAAAGCGATGGCACGATGAAGCGCGTGGATGTCGTCAGCGGCGCGATCGTGAATGACCTGGTTGTCGTGAGCGGTGATTTGCAGGAAGACGACCGCCTACAAGTGAACAATGCCAGTAGTTTCAACGCGCCTAATCCTTTTGGCGGAGGCGGACAATGATCCATGCAGAGGAATTAACCAAGGTTTATCAGATGGGAGATAGTGAAGTGCGGGCTTTGAATGGGGCGAGCTTCACCATCAACCAGGGTGAGATGGTCGCGATCATGGGGCCTTCTGGCTCGGGCAAAAGTACGTTGATGTCCATTATTGGCTGCCTGGATGTGCCAACCGGTGGAAGTTATAGGCTTGATGGCGTTGCCGTGGAAAACATGGATGAGGCAAAACTCGCTGATATTCGCGGGCGCAAGATCGGATTCGTGTTCCAGCAATTCAATTTACTGGCGCGGACAAGTGCGTTGGAAAATGTGATGTTACCTTTGACGTATGCCGGCATTTCAGGAAGAGAAAGAAAGGACCTCGCCCTGAAAGCTCTGGAGCGCGTTGGGCTTGGCGACCGGACCCACCATGCTCCCAATGAACTCTCCGGCGGGCAGCAGCAACGTGTTGCGATCGCGCGGGCACTGGTCAATCAACCTGCCATTTTACTGGCGGATGAACCGACTGGGGCCTTGGATAGCAAGACAGGTGTAGAGATCATGGATTTGTTCCAAAGCTTGCATAAGGAGAGCGGACAAACTGTAATCCTGGTGACGCACGATTCCTATGTGGCGCGTCATACTGACAGGATTATCAAGATTTCGGACGGGCGCATTGTTTCTGATGAAGTCAATCATCAGACGATCAAGGCAGGTGCGCCGCGACCTGAGGAAGTGTTGTGATTTAGTATTTGGTGGTCGAGTAGTTCCGAGCGTAGCGAGGAACGTACACTGGCACCACACGTGATTTGCCAAGCAAATCACGTGCGGTGTCGAGACCACCCTAGGCAAGAATGCTTCTGTTACTTGTTGGTCTCGACTGCTTGCGCTCGACCAACGGGTTCTCTCATTAGGAGATTTACATGTTATTTTCAGAAAATTTCAAGATCGCTTTGCGTGCGTTACGCGCCAATAAGATGCGATCCCTTCTCACCATTTTAGGCATTGTCATCGGTGTGGCGACGGTGGTCGCATTGCTATCCATTGGCAAAGGCGCGACAGCCAGTATCACCAGCCAGATCCAGAGCACAGGCTCGAACTTGTTGACCATCTCTCCGGGCAGGCAACAAATGGGAGCTGCCAGGCTGGGACAATCTCAACAGGCAAGCCACTTGTATTATGCAGATTATCAGCTAATTCAACGATCATTGTCAGATAACATCAATGCGATTGCACCTACTTATCAATCCTCCTATCTCGTAAAGTATGGATCCGAAAGTTTCAATGTGACCATCAAAGGGGTCACGGAGGATTATAAGGAAACCAACTCTTATGATGTGGCACAGGGTCGCTTTATCACGGATGGTGACAATAAGTCGCAGTCTCTGGTGGCGGTGTTGGGCTCGCAAACTGCGGAAGATCTTTTCGGAGGTCTGATGCCCATCGGAAAGATGATTTCCATCAATGGCGTGAAGTTTGAGATCGTTGGCGTATTGGAATCCAAGGGGTCTGGTCTTGGATCTTCGGATGATGCGATCTTGGTCCCGCTGGAAACTGGTTACAACAAATTGTTTGGAGATACTGCAGCATATAACGACAAGAAGATTGTCAACAGTATTTCTGTCTCGGTAACAACGACCCAGGCGATGGATACGGTCTCGGCCCGGATCGAGTTTCTGCTGCGCCGAGCGCATAAACTTGCATCTTCTGAAGAAGCGGACTTCAATGTTTTGAGTCAGGCAGATTTGTTGAGCACATTGACCTCCGTGACGCAGATCCTCACAACCTTCCTCGGCGCGATTGCAGGGATATCGCTGCTCGTGGGCGGCATTGGCATCATGAACATTATGCTGGTCTCAGTAACGGAACGGACGAAGGAGATTGGGCTACGAAAAGCGGTTGGCGCGACAAAGAATCAGATCCTCACACAATTCCTCATCGAAACGATGACACTCAGCATTCTTGGCGGAATCGTTGGAATTCTGTTGGGAGTAGGAATCGCCTCTTTCTTTTCGGCGACCGGTTTGATTGCTTCAGTGATCACTGCTGACTCGATTTTGCTGGCATTCTTCTTCGCCTTGCTCATTGGCGTGTTCTTTGGGATTTATCCCGCCTTCCGTGCTGCGAACCTACACCCCATGGTTGCGTTGCGGTATGAATAAACCCGGTGGTCGAGTGGGCGAAGCCCATATCGAGACCACACATTAACTAGATAAATCCATGTTATGTGGTGGTCTCGACACCGCGCTGGCGCTCGGTGCCAGTGTATGTCCCGCCAAAATCATGCGGACCTACTCGACCGCAGAGTCAGATAGATATAATAAGTTATGCCTAAGAAAATCCTGCTCGTTGACGATGAACCCGAAATTCTCGAGATCTGCCGCGATTATCTCAAAGCCTCTGGCTACGACGTTGTCACAGCCAAAGACGGTGCGCAGGGATTATCGTCTGCACGGCGCGAAAAACCAGACCTGGTTGTGCTCGATCTGATGATGCCCGAAATGGATGGGCTCGATGTGTGCCGCGCCCTTCGACGCGAGAGCAATGTGCCCATCATTATGCTCACGGCGCGGGTCGAGGAGACCGATAAACTCATCGGGCTTGAACTAGGTGCCGATGATTACATGACCAAACCGTTCAGTCCGCGTGAGCTGGTGGCACGTGTCAAAGTTGTGCTGCGCCGTGTTAGCGGTGACTCGACTGCAGAGGTTATCCGTGTAGGAAATGTTTCGTTGGACAGAAGCCTGTACGAGGTCCAGATTGGGAAGCGTGTGGTTACCTTGACGCCTACGGAGTTCGAGATCATGGCAACGTTGATGAGTCAACCGAGTCGCATTTTTTCCCGTAATCAGTTACTCAACGCGGCACATGGCGTCGCATTTGAAAGTTATGAGCGCGCCATCGATTCACATATTCGTAACTTGCGCCACAAACTCGAACCAGATGAACTGATCTTCACTGTCCATGGCGTGGGCTATAAATTCGAGGCTTGAGATGCAATCATCCGTTGGTGAAATTCGCAGACGTTTATTGTTTTTGTTGTTGCGCGCGTTCGTGATCGTTTTATTTTTATCATTTTTATTTTTTACATTCATCATCGTATATTTTTTGACTTCCTCATCAACGCCCGTCCCGTTCCCGTTCGTTAGCGCGCTGGAGGGATATTATCTTGCCAAGGGGAGTTGGGATGGCGCTGAAACAGTGTTCGACTCAACGAATGGTTTGCACCGGTTGAATGCCATATTACTTGACCAGGATCAACGCATTATTGTGGATCGAAGGCCCGGCTCAGTTTCGACAATCGGTTCACGCTACGAGATTGAACATAACGATGTAGTGATCGATCTCAAAGTGCGCGGTGAGCCTGTGGGATATGTGGTACTCACTGCCTATTCATTCTCGGCGCGGTTTGGATTTGCACGCGCCATCCTTTTCCCGCTTGGCATCATTTCATTGATTCTCGCGATGTTTCTCGTTGTGATATCCATTTTACTGGTACGTCGATTCGTGAACCCGCTTGCAGATGTAATTTATGCTGCGCGCGCGGTGGCAACTGGAAAACTGAACACCCGTATCCCAACAAAGGGACCTCAAGACCTGCGAAGCCTTTCCGAAAGTTTCAACGAAATGGCGACGTCGTTGGAGCGCAGTGACCGTGAACGCCGCGATATGCTCGCCGATATTGCCCACGAACTACGAACTCCGCTCTCTGTCATCCGCGGACGTCTCGAGGGCATCGTAGATGGAATCTATACAGAGAATGGTCCACAAGTCTCGATGGCGCTGGAGCAGGCTTATCTCATGCAACGTCTTGTAGACGATTTGCGTTTGTTAACCCTGGTCGAGACTCGTCAACTTGCATTCGATAAACGGGATGTCAATGTGGGTGAGGTGATCAACCGTGTTCTCGAAATGTTCTCGGCTGAGGCGCAGGAGAAAAATATCTTATTATCATTCAGCGAGAAAAGCGGAAATCTATCTGCCGTCTTGGATCCGCAACGCTTCGAGCAGGTCATCAGCAATTTAGTTGGGAATGCGATTCGTTATATCCCTGAAGGAGGAAAGGTTTGGATCACTGCCAATGAGACAAAGGATGGCATAGAAATTACAGTCAATGATAACGGTGCAGGCATTCCTGACGAAGACCTCCCCTACATCTTTGACCGCTTCTGGCGAAAAGAAAAATCCCGCTCGCGCGCTTCTGGCGGAACAGGATTGGGACTTGCCATTGCAAAGCAACTCGTTGAAGCGCAAGGCGGGACGATTGAAGCAAGGAATTTACCAGAAGGTGGGTTGCAGGTTATCGTTGAATTAAAAAATAAACCTAGCTTTTGAAAGCCAGGTTTACTAATTCCTTAAGAATTGATTATTGACCTACGCAGGCACTTTTTGCGCCGCTTCAAATCCTCTCCTCAGTGCCTGAAAATTCTTCGGCAGGAGATGTTTGTGCCTCGCGGGTAAGTGACCCTCCAGCGCTTTCTCGACATCTTTCAATGTGATTTCAGGTAACACGGTCAACAACGCGCCCACTGCAACCATATTCAGTAATTTCTTGTCACCAAGCTCCTCGGCGATCTCATTGCATGGCACAAAAATAACATTGATGTCATCACGTTTTGCGCCGCGATCCACCATGGATTGATTGACGATTAACGTTCCACCTCTTGCTAGAGTCTCTTCGCATTTGTCGAAGGATGGCAGGTTCAAGGCAATTGCCAACGGCGGATTCTTGACCAGCGGTGAGCCAATCTCCTCATCTGCAATGACGACTGTACAGTTGGCTGTGCCACCCCGCATTTCAGGCCCGTAGGAGGGAATCCAGGTCACTTCCTTGCCAGCGTTCATGGCGGCGTAAGCTACAACCTGTCCGCCGAACAAGACGCCTTGCCCACCAAAGCCTGCGATCATGATTTCTTTTTGCATAATAACCTCCATATCACACCTGCATTTGCATGCAGGTGCAAGTGTTGCGAGCGTTCTTCCCTGGCACTGCCGCCAGGACAAGTGTGCGAAGCAATCTCCGCTTGAGTGATGAAAACTCATCTATTAAATAGGAGATTGCTTCGTCGCTACACTCCTCGCAATGACATCAAATTTTCACCTGCGCCACGCCCGCCGCGACCTTGTAATCACCAATTGGAAAAGCAGGCACCATGTGTTGCTCCACAAATTTCAACGACTCGACCGGTGTCATACCCCAGTTGGTAGGACATGTCGAAAGAAGTTCCACCATCGAGAAGCCGAGTCCGCGCACTTGTGTTTCAAAGGCGAGTCGAATCGCCTTCTTT
The DNA here is from genome assembly GCA_036394895.1 of Anaerolineales bacterium. Taxonomy (GTDB): domain Bacteria; phylum Chloroflexota; class Anaerolineae; order Anaerolineales; family Villigracilaceae; genus Defluviilinea. The sequence goes on along the minus strand of DASWEH010000341.1, from coordinate 2,215 downwards.
GCAAGACGAATATTCTTCGGATCATGCAAGGAGCGTCGCACAACGTATCCCGTGCCATCCAGCGTTGCCAACATTTCAGCCATGCGAATGGGATATCCCTGTGTTTCCACATCACGCCCATTGGGTGAGGAGGTTGTCTTCATGCCGGGCAATGTGGTGGGTGCCATCTGTCCGCCGGTCATGCCGAAGTTGGCGTTGTTGATGAAGATCACGGTCAGGTTTTCACCACGCGCCGCGGCATGGACAATCTCGCCCATGCCAATCGAAGCCAGATCACCGTCACCTTGATAAGTAAATACAATTCGATCAGGCAACACGCGTTTGATGCCAGTTGCCATGGCAGGCGCACGTCCATGTGGGGCTTCGACAAAATCAGTATCGAAGTAGTTGTACGCAAAGACCGAACACCCAACCGGCGCGACGCCGATTGTTCTATCGATTATGCCCATCTCCTCCAGGACTTCTGCAACCAGACGATGTGCTACACCATGTGTACATCCGGGGCAATAGTGAGTTGGTGTATCGGTGAAACCCATGGGTCGTTCGTAAACCAGATTATTTGGAGCAAGTGTTGTCATCGTTTACCTCATTCCCAGCATGCGTTCATACCACTGATCGCGCGGATTGGTCTCAACGGATAAAGGTTCTGCGACGATGCGTTGAATTTCACGCAGGATTTCATCGGGAAGCGGCACTACACCGCCCATTCGTCCGTAGAATTCGATGGGCGCGCGTCCCTTCACTGCCAAACGGACATCTTCCAGCATTTGACCGGAGTTCATCTCTGTGACCAGGAAGCCGCTCACGCGACCCGCAAGCAGATTAATCACTTCAAACGGGAACGGGCTGACAGTGATGGGCCTCAACAAGCCGACCTTGATTCCCAGTTGGCGCGCGGCTCGAACAGCAGAGAGTGCCACGCGTCCCGCAGTGCCGAAGCCGATAATCACAAACTCGGCATCATCCAGAAAATATTCCTTATAACGGACTTCGTTTGCCTGAATGGCTCTCCAACGCGAGATCTGCCGGAGATTCATTTTCTCTTCTTGAATCGGATCAAGATAAATAGACGTCAGGACGCGGCGTTCACGCTTTCCCATCTTGCCATCGGTGGCCCAGTTCCAGTTGGCGCGTTGGATGGGTTTCATTTCAGGCATCTGCGCGGGTTCCATCATCTGACCAATGCAACCATCGAGGATGACCATGCAGATCGAGCGATATTTTTCTGCGAGGTCAAAGGAAAGGACCGTTAGGTCAATCGCTTCCTGCACTGAGGCGGGTGCCAGCACAATGGGCTGATAATCGCCATGTCCGCCGCCATGGACAGCCTGGTTGTAATCCCCCTGCGCAGGGGCAATATTGCCGAGACCCGGTCCGCCGCGCATTACGTTGACCAACACTGCCGGGACTTCTGTCCCTGCGATATAGGATAAGCCTTCCATCATGAGGCTCACGCCCGGACTCGAGGATGTGGACATCACCCGTACGCCCGCGCAGGCCGCGCCGTAGACCATGTTGATCGCGCCAAGTTCTGATTCGGCTTGCACAAAGGCGCGTCCCAGTTCAGGCATACGTCTGGAAAGATATTCAAGGATTTCTGTTTGTGGGGTAATTGGGTAACCAAAATAGGCTTCGAGCCCTGCCCGAATTGAGGCTTCGGCAATGGCTTCGTTACCTTTCCATAATTCACGTGTCATATTTATGTCTCCGTAGGGGCACAGCGATAGAGTTGAATGATGAAAATCCTTGATCGTTCTGCTGTGCCCTTACACTTAAGCCGCGGCAGATGCGGCAACCTTTGTGATTTCGCGATAAACGGTGATGGCCGCGTCCGGGCAAACCAGCGCACAAATAGCACACCCCGTGCATCCGTCCTTGAACGTGTGCGCGGGGTGGTAGCCTTTGGGGGTCAGCCTGGTCATGTCCAGTTCCATCACCTCTTGTGGACATGCACTCAGGCAAAGTTCGCAGCCCTTACAATATGTATCACTGACTTCGATCCAACCTTTTGCAGGCATTCGCACTCCTTAGTTGAGAAGTTTGACAGGAATAGGTCAATATGCTTCCAGCCTGATTATCGCTTTTTGCATTTTGTGCGGATAGTGCCATGCGTCATTACTCGCCGCGTACAAATATCCTATCCTTTCGTGTGAATTAATTCTTTATTTGGAAGGACTTCTGGAAGGTGTGCTAAAATAATTTTGTAATACTATTT
>DASWEH010000340.1:0-10947 GCA_036394895.1 Anaerolineales bacterium | reverse complement strand
TACCTGTCAGTATTGCGGAAAACGCGATGGAGGCATGACCGTTGACCATGTGATCCCACGCCACCTGGGCGGTGAGCATATTTGGACAAATGTTGTGGCGGCCTGCCCTCCCTGTAATCATCGCAAAGGTGGGCGCAAGGTGGAGGAAGTGCGCATGAAACTACTGCGTATTCCAAAGGAGCCGCCTGCAAGTGCAAACTATATTTTTGGCAGGCATCTGACTGATTACCAGGAATGGGAGCCGTATATCAACGGCTGGTAATTTTCTCCCCTCACTATTCGCCCCTCTCCCCGCGAGCTAAATGGGAGAGGGCAAATTGTTTAAAGATCGATCGTCATAAAATCTTTGGCAATAATTATTTCGCCCTTATAAGTTTTACCGGCTTCCGCGGCAATATCCCCATTTGCAAAGCGTCCCGTTGGATAATGGATCAAATACAATTTGCCAACCTCAGCTCTTGTAGCAATTTCACCTGCCTGTTCCGCAGAGGAATGTCCAAAGGTAGCTCCCCCAGCTTCATGGATCAGAATATCCACTCCATCAGCCAGCCGAACAGTTTGTTCGCAAGGCTCAGTATCGCATGAATAAGCAAGGAGCTTGCCAGGATTTTTACATTCCACACGCAAGCCGATGGTAGGAATCATATGATGAACAGGTGATGAATGGATCTTGAATTCTTCACAGTCCAGTACATACGCCATTTCTGCTTCAGGCAAGCGGTAAAAGCCTACTGAGAAGAAATTCGGCCATTCATCCCAGCCATAGAATCCCATCAAGTCTTCGAGGCGATCCATGGTGTAATGCAAACCGTAAATATTGATCGGTTTGGTACGTCCCATGAGCCACATATCCATCAGCAGAAGCGGCACTCCTGAGACATGGTCAGGGTGAAAATGTGTAATGACGATATCTGTTAGATCATTGAAGTCCACACCCGCCTGCTCCAGCCGAACAATCGGATTGCTTACGCAATCCACAAGGATGGTCCGCTCCTTACCAATAATCACAAGGTGAGTATTTTCATGGTGGATGGATGGAACTGCATTCGAAGTACCAAGAATAATGACTTTTGCCATTCGAAACTCATTTTTATAAATATGGGAATGCCAGCTTAATTAATAAAGGTGTACCATAAATTTCAATCATCGCCGCAATTGCAAGAAACGGCAGAACAATACCCACAAAAACACGAAACCAGTCTGCCAGGGAGAGCAATAACGTCTCTCCAAGACTTTTATCGGACTGAGGAGTTACCAATTGCGCAGCAACCTTCAGCGTTGCAGCCGTAGCTAAAAAAATTGCCGATAGTTCAAAAATCCCATGGGGCAAGATCCCTGACACAAATGCCAGCAGAGGAGAATATCCAACCAGGTGCGCCGCGCCAAGCACCCCTCCAACGAGCGCAATATTCCCGATGAATAGGGTTAAACCCAGCGTACCAAAAGAGACTAATCCGAGTAACAGGAAAGCAACCGTCGTGCGTGCATTATGATAGAACAAGACCGGCGCTGGAAGTCGTTCGCCTAACGAGTCGAGATTTGTCAGGTTATCTGCGATAAATGTCTTAAACTGATCAACGCGTTCAGGAGTAAGGTCAATATAAGCAGGAACATTTTTGATGACCCATAGATAACTTGCGATCCCGGCAATGATGCCAAGCCCCACGACAATCATGAGGGGCTGACGCAGTTGTCTTAATGTAACGGGAAGTTCAGTACGATACCATTCAACAATTGAACTTGCCTGACCCTTAAAACGATTGCGAAATGTCCGTCCTATCCATTTGAAATCAATGGTGTCAATTTCACGTCCGAGCAAATATTCGCGGCGGAAGTGCGAAAGCCCCAAGCGGACGAGTAAGGTTGCCAACAAAGTGACTCCCACAATGGCATACCATAGTACATCTTCATTGCCCCAGAAGATCAAAATCGTTTCTCCTTGCAGGAGAAATGCAACAGGCACGACCACAAAAGAAGCCAGCAGATTCGCAGCGCGAATGGTGGTGGCTTGAACAGAAATGACAATCGCAGAACTCACCATCAGTACTGCGTGAGCAAACGTCAAGAGAAGAATCAAGGCCAGCATATAGGCGCCGGGAAATTCAACTGGACGACGTGATACCAACATTAGATAAATGCCGATCGATGCATAGCTGAACACCAGCGGTGTGGTAATGCCGACCAGTAATTTGCCCAAATACATATGCCGGTCTTCAATCGGGGAACTCAAGAGTGGCTCAATCGTGCCGCGCTCTTTTTCGCCGACAAAGGATTCGAGCGCTACCACCAAGGTAAACGACAATGGGAAAAACCCGATCACGAGCACTACAAATGGGATGAGATTATCGAGGATCAGGCTTCCGCCAAAACGGTTCATAAAATTCACGGCTTGGCGGGTTGTGTCGTCTGCGATAAACGGGAACAACGTCACCAGCACAAACATCGGAACGACAATGCGCCAGTCACGGAACTGGTCAGTGAACTCGCGCTGCGCTACCATCCAAATGGGAGAAAGTTTAGCTCGCATATACCATCCCTTGCGCATCTGCCATCGTCTTGAGATAAACCTGCTCAAGTTTCCGGGGGACTTCCTGGAATGAAACCAGGGGAGCATTGCGGGATGTCAACGCGTGGACAAGTATTGGATTGACTGCCTGCGGCGCTTCCACACGGAACCGCAAGCTGTTCCCGCTCCGAGCAGCCAAAGTCACCCCATGGGGCAAATCTAGCTCGCCAGCATCGAAATCCTGAGCGAATTGTGCCTCATACTCCACCGGGCCCAAAACAACCCGCTTCAATTCATCCAGTGTGCCATGTAATAAAATTTTGCCGCGATAAATAATCGCGATTGAATCCGCCAGGGCCTCTGCCTCAGCGAGATTGTGTGTGCAAATAATGATCGTCCTTTGCGAGGAACGCAGCCGAGCGATCTCATCCCGCACCAGTCGCGAAGACTCGGGGTCCATCGCGGAGGTTGGCTCATCCAGTAGCAACACAGATGGATCGTGCATCAGCGCACGAGCGAGGGCAAGTTTTTGCTTCATCCCTTTTGAATACTCACCGCAGCGACGTTGCGCCGCTTCGGCAAGCCCAAAATATTGAAGCAAGTAATCACTGCGCGTTTTTCTTGCATGTGGATCAAGTCCGTAAACTTTGCCGAAAAACTCAAGGTATTCGTTACCCGTCATGCGCATGTAAAGACCATGCTGTTCGGTCAATACGCCTACATTCGCACGGATTTCCTGTGGCTTTTGGGTTACATCATAACCAGCGACACGCGCCCATCCACGAGTCGGGCGCAACAGAGCTGTCAGCATACGAACGGTTGTTGTCTTACCAGCGCCATTCTGCCCAAGCAATGCCAGAATTTTTCCGGGTTGGACATTGATTGTCACACCGTCCACTGCCCAGAAATCATTATTAAATTGTTTGCTTAAATCATTCGTTTCGATCATTTCTCACCTCGATTTGCTAAGCAAATCGTGCAACGCGCGCAGAGTAGCATAGCATAGACGTCCCTTCGGTCAATAAGACAACAGTCCCTCTTTTGATGTTAGGCTGGAACGAGAGAGGTGTTCCGTCGATGCCGCCAAAGTAACGCCGAGGCTGCTAAAACTGCCACGACAGCCATGACCGTTTGATTAATATTGATGCCAGCGACCCTCGAAGCATCGAGCCGCAAAAAGTCCAGAAGGAAGCGCCCAATCGGGTAGACGATCAGGTAAATCAAAAAGAGGTCGCCCTTTTTCAAACGATCCGCGAATCGACGCGAAATCCACAAGAGCAGGAACATATTCCCCAGGTTCCAGAGGGACTCGTAAAGGAAGAGGGGATGATAATATTCTACATCGGCAAAACCGGCCAGACGATGCTGAGGATCAATAGATATCTTCCATGGAAGGTTTGTCGGTGCACCATAAAGTTCCTGGTTGAAAAAGTTGCCCCAGCGTCCAATCGCTTGACCAAGTGCAAGGCTGGGAGCAACGATGTCCGTCCACTCAGCAAAATTAAGTTTATGTTTGCGAGCGTAAAAAAACAAAACGACGATGCCGCCAATCACAGCGCCCGGAATCCCTAAGCCACCTTTCCAAATGGCAAGGGCGTCAAGGGGGTGTGTGAAATACCAACCGGCAGTGATCCCAGAAGAAGGCGGCGGTGTAAGAATATGCCAAATTCGCGCCCCAATTATCCCGCCGATCAACAAGTAGGTTAGTAAATCCCAAACGATCTCCGGTTCATAGCCGCGGCGCTTGGCTTCGCGCGTTGCCAACCAGGCTCCTGCCACCGCGCCGAGCATAAGAATGATCCCGTAAAACCGTACATGAATTGGACCAATAAAAAATCCATCTGGCATTCTAAATCTCCTGGCGTTTCATTTTTGCATGTGCCTGACTGCGGACATGCCATATACGCTGCAAGGCAGTGATATTTGCAAACACAGCAATGATCCCAAGCCCAATGAAAAGTTGATTGAAAACTAGGGCTGGCGCTAAGACCAGGTAACGCTCCACTCTGGTTAAGATGCCAACCTTTGCTTCATATCCCAACGCTTCAGCCCGCGCTTTTACGTAAGACACCAGCACTGATCCTGCGGCCGCGCCAAAAACGAGCAAGCCACCTACTGGTTCGCCTAAAAACAGAAAATGATATAAAAGACCACCATAAATGATCAATTCGGAGTACCGGTCCGTCACTGAGTCAACGAACGAGCCGAAATCGCCGGATTCACCCCGCAGGCGTGCCATTGTCCCATCCAACGCATCAATTGGAGTCATCAACAGAACAAAAAGGCCGCCCGTCAACATTTCTCCACGCGCAAGAAAATAGGCGCCAATTGAATTGCCGATCAATCCCAGCATCGTCATCATGTTGGGCGTGATTCCCAATCGATTGAAAAAACCACCCAATGGATCCAGAAACCACTTGAACCACAGGCGCAAATAATCCGTAAATGTTTTTTTGATAGGCATAGGATTGACAGTCTTCTCCATCAGACTCCTCTGAAAAATAATTTGCGATAATGATAACAGCAAAACAAATGATGTTTGAATTTTAGGAATTTACAAACACCCTGCTATTTAACGCTCTCCGCTTCATCCTCGTCCAATGGACCAAGCAAAACATCACGCTCTTTCCCCCCACCCTGCGAGGGACCAACAACTCCCATTTCCTCAAGCTGATCCAGCAAACGCGCCGCGCGCGGATAACCGATTCGCAAACGTCTTTGTAACAAGGAAGCAGAGGCGCGCTGACTCTGACGGACAATGGAAACCGCTTTCTGGATTAAGTCATCATCTTCATTCTCTTCAGGCTCAGTCAGCAACTTTTCCCAGGGCGGTGCTTCGGTAGACTCGTCTACTGTTTTCTGCCAATGAGAGATCAGACGCTCGATCTCCATATCCGTAATCATGACGCCTTGCGCACGGATTGGGTTCCCAACTTCAGGATTGAGGAAAAGCATATCGCCGCGCCCCAACAGACTCTCCGCGCCGGTATAGTCGAGAATGACACGGCTATCCACACCCGAGGCAACGGCAAATGCCAAACGGGCTGGGAAATTCGCCTTGATCAAACCTGTCACCACATCTGTAGATGGACGTTGTGTGGCGACGATTAAATGGATGCCTGTGGCACGCGCCATTTGCGCGAGACGGACCAGGTTATGTTCCGTTTGATCGGGCGCGGACATCATCAGATCTGCCAGTTCGTCGATCAACACTACGATACGTGGAAGAGGCACACCGTCTTTCTTACGTGAAAGGCGACGATTGTAATTTTCCAGATCACGGGCGTGCGCTGCTTCGAGAAGGCGATAACGGTGTTCCATTTCCACAACCACCCAACGCAGAACACCAAGAATTCGTTCAATGTTTGTCTCGACTTTTCCATAGAGATGAGGCAAGCCATTGAAACGCAATAGTTCAACCATCTTCGAGTCGATCATGACCATCCGCAAATCTTCAGGCGGATTGTTCATGGCAAGACAAGCCGCAATTGCAGTGATACATACCGATTTCCCAGACCCTGTCGCGCCAGCGATCAACAAGTGCGGCATGCGTGACAAATCTGCAACCACAGGCTGGCCCGAGACATCGCGCCCCAGCGCCATCGCCAAGGGCGTACCAATTTTATGAAACGCATCAGTCTCCAAAATAGACCGCATTCGTACCACAGATGTATGCGAGTTTGGCACTTCTATGCCTATATACGGCTTACCGGGCACAGGTGCCTCAATACGTAAACGTTCCGCAGAAAGGGCAAGGGCTAGATCTTTCTGCAACGAGGCGATTTGCGCCACGCGCACTTTGATTTGTTGCGCTTCCTCTTCTGTAGTACCTCCGCCTCTCTTCATGAAACCAGGCTGTACAGCAAATTGCGTGATCGTTGGACCTACCCGAAACCCAATCACTGTGGCAACAATACCGAATTCAGCCAGCGTCTTTTCGATCATACCGGCCGTCTGGTTGATCGTGCGTTCATCGGGACGTGTGTTGTGGTCTGCAAGCAGAATATTCAGTGAAGGCAGGCGCTCATTCCGTTCGCGCGGCGCGGCAGGCTTTTTATCCTGATGCTCTGACACGCGCAGGGATTTTCTAAATTCCGGCGGCAAGGGCTCAGCCTTTTTGCGCGGCTGTTTCTCCTTTTTCTCTTCGACCGGAGGCGCTTCTTCCTGCACCTCTGGCTGGGCGACTGTTTCTACAGGTGGATTCTCACCGGCAAGTTTTGTCAATCCGCGTTCAAGCAATGCCCACAAGTTCAACCCGCTCATCAGGGCAAAAAGCCAGGGAATAAGCATTAAGAGCGTCCCAGCTGTTTGCCCAAACCGCCAGAACAACGTGACCATTCCCCAACCAATACGTCCCCCATCTGCACCTGTCTCCGCTCGGACAAGAGAATTGCCATTCATTGCGGCAAGCAAACCTATTGTCAGGAAGGCTGCGACTTCCAGGGCAAAGAGTCGGCCCCAAGGTAACGGAGTCACGCTACGGCGCAGCAAGGCATATCCAGCATATCCAAAGGCAAAGACGACAAGATATGCACCCCATCCAAACCACAACGCAAGACGCGTTACCCAGGGTGTCAGCAGCACGCCTTGAGTGTATCCACGCAGCGCCAGAAACACAATCAGCGCTGCCGCGATCAACAGAACACCGAACGTGTCACGGACGAAACGTCCGAAGTGTTGATTGAAACGCGCGAGGCGGTCGAGCCAATCATCGCTGAGCTCTGAGTCGTAAACACGCTGTGATTCAGAATTATTTGACATTATTAATCTAGCAACAAGCTCAATCCCATTCGCTGGTGTGACGGGTCTACATGCAAAATACGGGCCTTCAATTCTTGTCCTTGAAAGAGGATTTCGCGGGGGGTCTGATTTGGTTCAAGCACCATTTCAGAGGCATGGATCAATCCCTCGACGCCGACTTCAATACGAGCAAATGCGCCATAGGACATCACACTGGTGATCACTGCGTTATGAATGCTGCCCATGGGGAAATCAGTCGAGGCGTGCTCCCACGGATTTGGCGTTATACGCTTTAGACTGAGCGCCACCCGGCAACGTTCCGCAGAAACATCCAATACTTGAACATTGATTTCCTCACCAAGCTTTACGATTTGATTCGGATGAGATACGCGTCCCCAAGACAATTCGGAAATGTGGATCAGCCCCTCGACTCCGCCAAGGTCAACGAACACACCAAAATCTGTGATGTTCGTGACTGTACCTTTGACATGCGAACCGGTTTGAAGCTCGTGAAACAGTTCAGCTCGTTTGCCTGGTTCCGCAAGAGCCGCGCGCTCGGAGAAAACAACTCGTCCATCTTCCGGCACACACTCGATGACCTTCACGTCCAGGTTTTTGCCAACGTATGCCTCAAGGCAGTCATCGCGATCGGCTTCGTGTTCCTTCCCCGCCAGATCGATCAGATGTGAAAATGGGATAAACCCAGCCAGTTCCTCATTTTCAACAAGCAAGCCTCCTCGATTATGACCAACCACCTTCATCCCGATGATACGATCCTTCGAATATATCTCCTGGATCATATCCCAATTGGTCTCAACTGCTTCCACCGCCGGCGACGGTTCAGCATTTGATAGGGGAACAGGCTTTGGTTTCATTGTCCCTTGTGGCGGACGCGGTGAGGTATGCTGGCGTTCCTCAGCCAGCACAGATTCCCACCAGCCTTCGTCAATGATGGGCATTGCACTTTCATACTTGCGTTTCGTGTTGTTGCTATTAGCGTCCATAGATTCTCCTTACTGTAATACTTCGTTTTGTTCCATATCGAGGATTGCACGCGCAACAGCTTCCACAGCCACCCGCTGCTTACGATAAAGGTCAGCTTCAGACATTGCCAGTCTCCCCGCCACCTCGCGCACTTTGCGCCCCTCGATAAATTTCATTTCAAGGATGTTGTAAAGAATCCATTCACTTGTAAATCTTCTTTCCCCTTCCGGTTTCACCTGGTCAACAGCTTTACGCAACAAGGCGCGCAAAGCATTGGGAGTATTCCCTTCATATTCTTCCGCCAGCATTTGAACGATCTTTAATTTCATGAGCGGGCTATTTGTCAACTTGGGTCCGCCCCAGTAGTGCGTGAGCGCATCTTTCACCCAATCTGCGAGATCCGATTCCTGCGGAAGAGGCTCAGTCAAGATACTGGCACGTGAGTCGTAGCGCCCCGCGGCCCGCATCCGTTGTAACATATCAATCTGAGGCTGTAAGTCCTCCAAGGACCGGAAAACTCGTTGCTGCAGTTGACGATCCTCCAAGGCAAGCGCTGCCCGATCTGCCAATAACCAGACCGCGTCGCGCTGATCTTTGTCCATAGGGCGATCGGCTTTGCGAGCTACGCCAAGCAGGCCCAAAAGTGGATGCACTTCATCACGGTCACCGTTTCCCCTGCGCTGATGAAGAGGCAAGATCCAGAAGCTGCCCCAGGTAAATTCATGTCTGCCATTTTCGCCATTGTGATTAATGAGTTGCAGTGCCTCATCGAGATCTTCTTTTTCGAGCAAGGCACGATTCCCTGCAACAACGCTGAGCGTCAATTCATTTCCATCGAGTGCAGCAACAAATGCACAGGGAGATTGCAAATGATCGCGGACCGCGGCGAGCACCGTTTCAAGGAATTGCTGCAAATCTCCACGTGTCAATAAGCGCTCTTCGATGTTTTGCAATAACTGGAGTTCGGCGTGGTCACGGCCAAAGAAAAGCAAGCGCTCCCACAATGGAGAGAATAACGTGACCGCATGTTCAAATAAGAGAACCGTCACTACCATTGTCAGAGGCACAAAACCAGAATATGGTTCCCCTTCAAAATACAATCCCGCACGTCGGACAATCGTGATCACGGCCAAGGCTAGAGAGGCAGTCACGGGTCCGCGTAGGAGCCACTTAAATAGACGGCTTTTGACAACCCGGTCCGGCCAGGAAACACCAAAGAATGCAACCGCATATGCCATAACGATAACCAAAACTGCAACCAGCACGTTGATAATAAAAGCTGTGCTCCAGAAGAAGAGCGGATACCGTGCTGCGATATTGGACCCAAACAGAAGGTACGGATAGGAACCGAGTGCCGGGGCTGTTGCGCCCGCCATCAGATACAACATCCTGCGCTGACCCGAACGAGTCAACATTCTGGAGAAGGCACGCACGAAGTTATAGCCTGCCCAGATCATGATCCCAATGTAGTAAACGGTGAAAAGCTCTGTCCACGCGGTACGGCGCAAGTGAGGAGCAGGGGCACCGTTTGGGACAAGCGCGCCGACGAGCAACCCTGCAACCAAAAGCAACAAAAAGCCCAACGAAGCCACGTAAATTAAACGCACTGCTATCCGGCGGCGTCCCCTCGAGGGTCGGCCGGCAGTCACAAGTAAGGCATCCGAAAGATGTAAATAAGCTGGGGGCAAAAAGATAATGCCCACCCATTGTAGACGCAAAAGTAATTCAATACCCCAATCTGGAATTGACTTGTTCTGCAGCGCCTCGGTGGTAAAAACTACAACAACACAGAGAAGGATGATGGCAAATGAGCGGGCAACCCGATCACGTAGGTTAAAAGATAAAGCATACAAGAACAGCGAAAACGCTGTAATTGCAATACCAGCCGTTAAGATACTGTTGATGGTTTTGAGCCCCACCAATAATCCATCCAACCAACCGTTAAACATACCATCCTTCCAAAACTATTTGATTGCTCTCCCAAAGAACAAAGCTACATCCTGAGTTGGGTAATACTGGTCATTATACCCGCAGAATTCGTATCCGAATTTCTGTGCAAGGCGAATGTAAGCCTGGTTCTTTGACTGCATTTCCAGGATGAGACGCCGGATGCCTCTTTCCAAAGCCCAGGTCTGGAGCGCTGTTAAAAGAGCGGATGCCGCCCCTTTTCGTCTCTGTGTGGGCGCAACAACAACATCCGTGACCCAAGCAATAGCAGAAGCCTGTTCCACAATAGCACATATGTAACCAATGGGAATGCCCTCCTCCATTGCGACCAACACAGCGTCGCGATGTGTCCATTCGTCAGCTAAAGTGGAAGGAATGCGAGGGTATTTCACTTCAATGGAACGCGGCAGGCGCACCTCCCGGAAACTGGCGCTTACCTGTCCCGACTCGCGGCGCAGCTCCAGTTGCCAGACATAATCACTCGTACCGGAATGATCCAGCGCCATCAGGCGCAGAATGTCACTTGCCTTGGCAGGACGGATTTCAAAAGAAGACACAATTCCTCCAACTATTGATTGACCACACGGACCGCAATCACACAGGGCTCCAGCGATGCGCCAACGTTATCGGTAATCACCAGACGCAGAAAATAATCTCCGTTTGTCAGGGAAGATGTGTTCCACTCACCCAGCGATTCGTTTTGCTTTGGCTCGCGATCGGCTGAGATCGTTGCCCAATTCTGCGTTCCCATCGGGGCGACTTCATACTTA
>DASWEH010000339.1:0-6588 GCA_036394895.1 Anaerolineales bacterium | reverse complement strand
GTCTGGATATAGGTATAACCATAACTGGTCATGAACGCCGCCTGGAACCGTATCTGGAGGTAATGCTCTTCCGTGCCATTCAGGAATTACTTGGGAATGCTGCTCGTCATAGTCAGGCAAATTTAGTCAAAGTCATCTTGGATTTGGGAGAAGATCGGATCCGAGTCAGTGTTGACGATAACGGCAAGGGCTTTGACCCTGATTCTATCCAGCAGAGCAACAGCCTGGGGCTTAAGTTGATCCGTGAACGCGCCGAAATGCTGGGCGGAAGCTTCGAAATTGACAGCGCTGTGGGCAAGGGCGCCCGGATTTTGTTCGCTGTGCCTGCCCGTTCGTAGCCGGTTAGTATCCTTCTACTCTACATAACAGGATTGTAAGCGTAACCCTCTTGTATTTTTTTCAACTTTCAGTAAAATATAGGTAGTTCTGAGAGTGGTTCTCAGAAAACATTTATTCCAGAAAGGATTAATATCATGTTATTCGCTCCAAAGGAAAAAGGTCAAGGTTTGGTTGAGTATGCGATTATTCTCGCCCTCGTCGCCATCGTCGTAATCGCAGTCATGCGCTTGCTGGGACCCAAGATTGGGAATACCTTCAGCACCATCAGCAGTTCCCTGCCGTAGTATCGTGTTTCTGGCAAGTATTCAAAGGACTCTGTCTTCGGACGGAGTCCTACTTTTTTACTAAATTAATATTATCCATTTGGGTTTATACTGTATAATGTTTCTAACAAAATACCTGCCAAGGTAGCCGGCAGAGCACACTAGAGAGGAGAACTACACTATGCGTCGCGGACGAATACTCATATTCCTCGTATTGATTGTCGTGGTTGGTTTGGCATTGCTTTATTTTGCCTATACCCAGTTTGGGGGAGCTATAACACCCCAACCAACAGCAGCGGCTCTTACTGAGGTTTATTATGCTGCCCAAAACATTCCACAGGGAACGACCATTAAACAGGAGATGCTTGGCACATTTTCCATTCCTCCTGAAAATGTAGCTGATGTAATGTTTACTCGTGGCGAAGAGAGTGCTTTGGTGGGTCAAGCGGCTCGTTTTTCCTTGGATCAAGGTGTAATTATTACTTCTTCAATGGTGGGTACGGGACCAGGAGAAATCGCTGGACCACCCTGGGCTGTTAACATCCCCACTGGAATGGTGGCAGCTGCAATTCCTACGAGTCGTCTTTCTTTAGTTGGCTATGGTGTAAATGATGGGGCGCATGTGAACCTGAATGCTTGTATGCTCTTTGTAGATGTAGATCCAGCATTTCAGGCTGTGCTTCCAAACTTCACTTCTGTCTTAACCGGTACTGGTTTTCAAGAAGGATCATTGCCAGTTTTGTCAGTAGCAGCAACTACTGGAGAATTGCCATCTAGGCAAGGACGAGTAGAACTTGATCCGACTCTTCAGCAGCCCTTTTATGCTGTGCCATCTGAAACGCAGAGACCACGCTTGGTCTGTCAAATGATATTGCAGGATGTGGTCGTGTTGAAGTTGGGCAATTTTGCCTTACAAGCTCCTTCAACAGATCCAAATGTAACGCCTTCACCAGCTCAGGCTCAGCAACAGGCGAATCCTGATATCGTAACCTTGATGGTAAACCCCCAAGATTCCATTTCTTTGAACTACTTTGTCTATAGTGGGGCCGTATTGAGCATGTCGCTGCGTAATCCTAACGACACTTCGAGGTTAGCTGCAGAATCTGCAACGCTTACCAGTATGTTGACTCAATACAATATTTCGCTTCCTTCAAAGTTGCCGTATGCTTTGCAACCCAGAATTGATGCATTAGCTCCGCCCTTGTTGCCAAATGACACGGTTACGGTTCAACCTCAGCAATAACAATCTCTATCTTTGAGGTAATTATTCCGAATGCCAGGTGAAAAGATTCGTGTCCTGATTGTTGATGATGTTTCCGAGACAAGGGAAAATGTACGGAAACTGTTGCAGTTTGAATCCGATGTGGAAGTTGTCGGCGTTGCTCGGACTGGAAAAGAAGCCATCCAGATTTCTCAGGATTTGCAACCAGATGTAGTCTTGATGGATATTAATATGCCAGACATGGATGGCATCTCGGCAACAGAGGCTATCCGTGCAAAGCAACCTGCGGTTCAGGTTGTAATTCTGTCTGTGCAGGGTGATCAGAATTACATGCGCCGGGCGATGTTGGCAGGGGCACGAGATTTCTTAACAAAACCACCCATGGGCGACGAGCTAATTTCCGCGATTCGTCGGGCTGGGGCAATGGCGCAATCGGAAAAATCAAAAAGTGCTCAGATTGCGGTTGCTCCAATTTCCGGGAACGTGGGAACAATGATTGGGTATGGGGCGCCCAAGGGCAAAATTGTTACCATCTATAGTCCCAAGGGTGGAACGGGTTGCACCACCTTGGCTGTCAATCTTGCGCTCACGTTGAACAATGAAGATACCCGTGTGGCATTAGTGGATGGCAATCTTCAATTTGGCGACGTTGCAGTGTTCATCAATGAACAAGGCAAAAATACAATCATTGATCTTGCCCCACGCGCCGATGAATTGGATCCAGAAATTGTCGAAGAAGTAATGCTCAAGCATGCTACTTCGGGCTTGCATGTTCTTGCAGCACCTAGTAGGCCGGAGTACGCAGAGAAAGTCTCTAGCGGCCAGTTTGCAAAAGTGCTGGAATATTTGCGGCAAATGTATGCATATGTGATCGTCGATACTGCCGCTCTTCTGACAGATGTGACTCTCTCAGCGATTGATATCAGCGATGTGATCGTGTTGGTGACAACACAGGATATCCCGTCCATCAAGAATTGCCGTCTCTTCCTTGATCTTTTACAGACGCTTGGCATTGAACGAGAACGGATTCTGTTCGTCATGAACCGATATGACAAGCGAATTAATATTACGCCAGATAGAGTCACAGAAAATCTGAAGCAGGAGATCGTTTCAGTTATTCCATTCGATGAACAAACGACTACAAAGGCTGTCAATCGAGGGATCCCCTTTGTGTTAGATAGTAAGAATCAACCTGCGGCACGAGGCGTGTTTTCTCTTGCCGAAAGTGTTCGGGCTCGCGTGGCAGCTCAAGAGGCAGCCGATGAGCCAAATCGTATTGGTAGACGGTAAATCTTATCAGTAAAATTTGTAACATCAGGAGATAAAGTAAGATGTCTCTCTTAAAACGTATCGAACAAGGACAAGGTGGTAACTCCTCTTCTGGTCAATCCTCGGATAATCAAGGAGGAGAAGGCTCGCGGTTGTCGTCGTTACAGGCACGCCGGGTCAACGCTCCAAGCACATCCCCTCAGACTGGCTCTTATTTTGATCTCAAAACCCGCGTTCAAAATAAGCTCCTTTCCGAGCTGGATCCTTCCATGGATATCACACGGACCGATGAAGTGCGTCGCACCATCCAAGATTTGTTTGAGCAAATCCTTGCAGAGGAAAATATCGTTCTTTCAAGGCCCGAACGTGCGCGTCTGTTCGAGCAGATTGCAGCAGAGATCCTCGGTTTGGGTCCGCTCCAACCGCTTTTGGAAGATGACACCATTACAGAAGTCATGGTAAATGGGGCAAAGAATATTTATATCGAGCGGAAAGGAAAAATCCATCGCGTTCCTGTAACTTTTGAAAATAATGATCATGTGATGCGTATTATTGATCGTATTGTTGCTCCTTTGGGTCGCCGCATCGATGAATCAAGCCCTTATGTAGATGCTCGCTTGCCTGACGGTTCTCGTGTGAATGCCGTTATTTCTCCTATTTCTCTTGTGGGCCCTGTCCTGACTATTCGAAAGTTTTCACGTAATCCTATTACTGTTGAGCAGTTGATCCAATTTGGATCGATCACACAGGAAGCAATTCAGTTCCTCAAAGCCTGTGTTGAAGCTCGATTAAACGTAGTGATCTCAGGTGGTACCGGCTCTGGAAAGACCACGTTTCTAAATATCCTTTCCGGTTTTATTCCTGCCGATGAACGTATCGTCACCATTGAAAATGCTGCTGAACTTCAACTGCGCCAGGAACATGTGGTGACATTAGAGTCTCGTCCGCCAAACATTGAAGGTCGCGGCGAAATCACCATCCGTAATTTGGTGGTCAATTCCCTCCGTATGCGCCCCGATCGTATTATCGTTGGAGAAATCCGCGATGAAGCAGCCTTGGATATGTTGCAGGCGATGAACACCGGTCACGATGGTTCAATGACAACCTTGCATTCCAATGGTCCACGCGATACATTATCTCGTCTTGAAACCATGACCTTAATGGCTGGCATGGAATTGCCTACCCGAGCCATTCGTGAGCAAGTTTCCTCGGCCATCGATCTTATTTGTCATCAAGAACGTATGCGTGATGGCACCCGTAAGATCGTCGCTATTACGGAAATAAGCGGGATGGAAGGTGAGGTCATTACTATGACGGATATCTTCGTCTTTGAACAGACCGGATTTGAAAATGGACAGATTATTGGACGCTTGCGCCCAACTGGGCTGCGACCAAAGTTCATGGATAAAATTGAAGCATCCGGCATTAATTTGCCTCCATCCATTTTCGGTATTGGTGAGCGTCGTCGCTATTAACATCATGATTATTTGGTAGGTTAACTCAAATGAATCCGATAATTTTGCTAGGTGGTGGGGTTCTGGTCTTACTCCTCTTGATTGTAGGGGTTATTGTCTCTATCACCAGTGAGCGTTCCTTGGTGGAGGAACGTCTTGGGCGTTTTCTGGAAGATGAAAGACCCGAACCTGAAGGTGAGGGTGGTAGTTCTATCCTTACCGAATGGCTCAATCGCAGAGTGGCAAGATCCTCAGGAGGCGATCGAATTGCGCGTGAGCTGGCGCGCGCGGATCTCAAGTTTAAGGTAGCAGAGTATTACGCTCTGGTTTTCATGTCTACTGTTCTAACTGCTCTGGTCGCATATTTGATTCAGCCGAGAATTGTTTCAGCCATTATTGGTGCGGTGATTGGGTTTTTTATCCCTCGCTTTTATGTGAAGCGCCAGCAAACTGTGAGACTGAATAAGTTTAATGATCAACTGGGCGATATGCTGAACCTGATGGTGAATGGTTTGCGTGCAGGTTATTCCACTATGCAGGCTATGGAGGCAATCAGCAGGGAGCTACCGGTTCCTATTTCTGATGAATTCCATCGCGTCGTACAGGAAATGCAAATTGGCATCACGATGGAAAAAGCTCTGGATAATCTCTTGCGCCGTATCCCAAGTGAGGATTTGGACTTTGTAATTACCGCGATCAATGTTCAACGTGAAGTGGGTGGTAATCTTTCGGAAATCCTGGACAACATCTCATTTACCATCCGTGAACGTGTACGAATTAAAGGTGAAATTCGGGTCATGACTGCGCAGGTTCGCACATCTGGGATAGTGTTGTCACTTATTCCGGTGTTTCTAACTCTGGCGTTGTGGTTTATAAGTCCGGATTATATTGGAAGCTTCTTTGATCGCGGACCCTTGTGCGGCTGGGGTGCTGTTGTTACGATTGTTGGGATGATTGCGGCAGGGTATTTCGTAATGTCGAAAATCGCTGATATCGAGGTGTAAGATGGGCCTTCTTATATTTGGTGTAATCGTTTTGATTGGCGCTATTGCAGTGATTATTGTAAGCTTGCGAAGAAATGCACAGGGAGAGGAAGATGATCCATTGCAAGCTCGTCTGGCTGAATTTATTCAACGCGGCGATGTTGCCTCGTTAGAGGAGATTGAATTATCTCAGCCATTTAGTGAGCGCGTCATTGTTCCCTTCGTTCGCCGTATCGGTGAGTTTTCTGCGCGGTTTACCCCCCAAAAGGCAATACAGGATACAGCTAGAAGATTAGAATTGGCTGGCAATCCCTGGCCCATTGACGCTGCCACATTTCTCGCCATTCGTTTTATATTAGCCGTGCTGCTTGGTGGTTTTTTGGTGGCGGTTGTCTTAATTTCTCCTCCATCGAAAGCGAGTGACAATTTCATGTATATTGGTGGGGCGACGTTTGCAGGTTTCTTCCTCCCACATTTGATGTTGAGCAGCAAGATTACACGTCGTCAAAAGGAAATTCGCAAGGCGATGCCTGATGCGCTGGATTTGCTTACTATCTGTGTGGAGGCGGGTCTGGGCTTTGATGCAGCCATGGCAAAGGTCGCTGAGAAATGGGAAAATGAACTTTCACTTGCCTTTGCACGTACAATCCGCGAAGTTCAATTGGGCAAAGTGCGCCGCGACGCTTTAAAGGATATGTCTGATCGTTTGGGTATTCCTGAAATGACAAGTTTTGTTGCGGCGATCATTCAAAGTGAGCAACTCGGTGTGAGCATGGCAAAGGTTTTGCGTATCCAATCTGATCAAATGCGCGTGAAGCGTCGGCAATATGCTGAGGAAGAAGCGCACAAAGCCCCCATAAAAATGATTATTCCCATGGCGCTGTTGATATTTCCATCCATTATGATTATCATTCTGACGCCCGCTGCTATTCAAATTATGGGTTCACTCTAAAAGCCTAATTAATAAATTACTTATTGTGAACAGTACACCCTGGTCGTATCGCCTCTATCGATTGACCTGGACCGGGTTGGATCTGCTCTTCCCACCTATGTGTGGT
>DASWEH010000338.1:0-7049 GCA_036394895.1 Anaerolineales bacterium | reverse complement strand
TTATATCGCGGAACGTCATGCCATTTTTATGACCTCCTAGTGGAAGACTATTTCCGTAACCAGAAACCGTAGGATCGTTGATGTATTTGCGTACCCAAGTCGCGCCACCATCGGAGGTCTGATACAAAGCAACTGCCTGCTTGTTCATGGCTGCGCCTAATATGGTCATCACAAAGCCATGAGTGTTATCTAGGAATTGGAGATAGCCGCTGTTGAATGGGACATCATAATGCACCCAGTTGAGTCCGCCGTCCGTTGTGCGGTATAGCGAACCGGGACCAGGTGGACCGGGTGGAGAGACACTAATCAACACCCAGCCTGTATTGATGTTTGGAAAGAAATTGCTTCTTATGCTTCCTGCTGCGCCCGGCGGAGTAACGTTGTACCACGTCGCGCCGCCATCCATAGTTCGCAGAACATAGGAATTGCCAATCGCCCAGCCATTGGATGCATCGATCATAACCAGCTTGTCGATTAGTGGCGATGCAACCACTGGTGGAGGCGCAACGGTTGGTGGAGCCAGCGTGCTGGTTGGGGTCGGCGTAGCGGTTGGAGTCGGTGGAGCGTTCCACGCAAAGGTTGACATCACTTGCGTGAACACGGCTGATTCAGCGACTTTATCGAACTCAGGTACAGGGGGGTCAAAAGCGCCGGCGGCGAGAGAATGTAGGACGAAGTCCATGCTGATGCAGGCGTTGTTCTTGAGGGTGGAGTAGCCGACCCATTCATGCAAATTTCCTGCTCCAGCATCTCCTCCTATCTGTTTGAAGAATGGAATCCCATTAAACACGACGGTTTCAGTGGGGGAGCCGGGCCGTGAAGTATCGGATAAAGGACTCTGACAGGGATTGACATTTTCATTGACGGACATTTGCAGATATTTTTCCATCAGATTTGTACCCGCTGCGATGGGCATATTGATAAGAATGTTATTGGTTGTTTCAAAGAAGCGCTCAGACCCTGGTGGATATTTGAAATTGAAGCCATAGGTTGAGTTGATATAGACCGGCCAATTAGCGGTCGGTGGAGCGGGTGTGGTTGGAGGCGCACCTCCCCCGCGGACGATGCGCGGCGATCCCCACAAGGCGCGGTCATTCGTTGCAGACCCTGTTGCAAGAGTCGTTAGAATGAAACGCACGCTTCTACCTGCTAACGGAGTCAGATCCACGTTTGCAGCGTAGTACTTGCCTTCGTTTTGTTCGCGCCATTGCCAGAACGTTCCAATAAAGCCGCTGGCGGTCATGTAATCGAGACGGAAGGTAATGTAACAACCTGCTGCACCATACTCACAGCCAGCGGTCGTTTGGAATTTATCACCAGGTTGAACGGTGAAGGTGGGATAAAAACCTTGAATATATCCATTGAACCTGTTCTGTGGAAAGGTCAGCAGACCAGGCGTGCCGGTTGAACCATCTTCCAGTTTTGGCGAATCGAGTTTGATGACGAATCCATTTGTGTTCCCATCTGTGCCGGGACAGGGAAGCATTCCCGCCCCACTCTTCCATTCTGCTGAGCAGACATTTGATGTAAAGTCATACCCTGTGTTAATCGGTGCCTCACCCGATACATTGATCTCCACCCAAACCGGTTTTGACGCGTCTGTACCGATGCCAAAGAACTGCCCAGTGGCATTGGCAAGGATCCAATAGCCGCGATATTTTCCCGCCGTGGATGGCGCGACCATGTTGACCGAAATGTCAACCGCTTGGCCGAACCCCGCGCTCCACGGTAGGTTGACCATTGTCGGCGCGCTCATCTGCTCGCCGCTGTAATAGACCAGTTTATAGGACGTGGTCCAAGTGCAAGAACCAGCATTCTTCAAACGCCATGTTTTGGTAAATGCCGCGCCCGGTGCAAAGGAAGTTCCATCCTGAACGGTGACATCCGTGACAAAGGCAGCCTTGTCACAGCCTGTGGGTTGGATGGTGGGCGGTGGTTGACCTAGAGGCGTTGCAGTCGCTGGGAGAGGTGGGAGTGGTGTCAGCGTGGCAGGAGGCGCAGGCGGCTGAGTCGTTCCCGCACGCACAATGCGCGGCGATCCCCAAATGGCGCGGTCGCCACTCGCAAATCCGGTCGAAAGAAGCATGAAAACGAAGCGGACCTTTTGCCCCGCTAATGAACTCAAATCAATATCCGCGCGATAGAAACGTTTGTCGTAGGCTTCCTTCCATGACCATAATGTTTTTTGCACTCCATTTGATAACAAGTAATCAATACGGAAAGTAACGTAACAACTCGTTGCTCCAAACTCACAATTGACCAGTGTTTGTAAACGATCACCTTGCTGGATCTGGAATTCAGGATAGGTTGCCTGGAGATAACCATTGAATTTGTTTTGCGGAACAATTAACAAGCCCGGCGATGAATCGAAAGAATCATCTTCGAGATGCGGGTTATTGACTTGATAAGCAAAACCGCGGCTATCTCCACTTGTGCCGGGGAAGGGGAGTATTCCCGCGCCGCTTTTCCATTGGGCGTAAGGCGCATTGGCGAGGAAATCATAGATCACCGCGTTGACCTCGACTACATTAAAATCCGCCCAAAATGGATCGCTTGCAGAAGCACCAATGCCGAATTGGACACCAGACGGGTTGCTAATTTTAAATAAACTCTTATAGTGTCCGCCAGCTGTAGGGGCAATTAGATTCACTGACACATCTACCATCTGACCCGGTGCCACATCCACGGGTAACCTGACCGAAAGTGGCGCGCCGACCGAATCACCACCAGCCCACACAAGGGTATAGGCTGTCGTCCATCCGCACGTGCCAATATTCATCAGCCGCCACGTCTTGGTAAATGTTGCGCCCGGCGCGAAGGATGAACCATCAGGAACTGTCAAATCAGATACAAACTGTGCGTGATCACAATCGGTTGCCGCGAGAGCTCTTGGAACGGATTGCGAAATCAACATTCCCACTAGCAAAACCATGCTAAGGAATCTGTTCCTGAACATGTAAACTCCTTCAGATTCGCCCTCCAATTGCGGGTTGTTCGTCAATGTTAGCGAATCTGTATAGCAATACATATCCATCATCGCGCAGACCTCAACTGCGTTTCCTAACAATTTCAATACAGAAATTTGCGAAATCTGCTGTAGAATCATTGCTTAGTTCATCTATCTTTTTATGGGAGTCGTACTATGAATCTGGATGATCTCGATCGTTTCAAACAACTCGACACGCTCAACATGCTCGACGAAATCGACAACCTTCCTGACCAGCTTGGTTTTGCCTACCAACTTGGTCTAAAACATGAGCTGCCCGAGTGGAAGGACTTTAAGCAGGTCGTGATTGCAGGTATGGGCGGCTCTGCCATTGGCGCGGATTTGCTCGCTTCCTACTCCGCTCCTCTCGCCCCGCTGCCTATTTCCGTTCATCGCGATTATGGACTTCCCCTCTTTGCGCGCGGCGCAGAGACGCTCGTCATTTGTTCGTCCCATTCCGGGAACACCGAAGAGACCCTGGATGCCTTCGAAGCCGCACGCAAAGCCGAGTGCCGCATGATTGTCGTGAGTACTGGAGGGGAGCTTGCCAAACGCGCCGAAGAAAATAACATCCCAGTGTGGACGTTTAATCATATCGGTCAGCCACGCGCCGCGGTAGGATACTCATTCGGTTTGTTGCTGGCGATGTTCCAGCGTTTGGGCTTCATCCCCGATCAAAAAGACCCGTTGGACGACGCGCTGGCTTCCATGAAGGGATTACAGGAGCACCTCAAGGCGGATGTCCCGGCTGTCAATAACCCTGCCAAGCGCTACGCCGGTCAGTTGATGGGACGCTGGACTACGATCATGGCTTCGGGCCTACTTACCACAGTTGCCCGCCGCTGGAAGGGACAGCTCAATGAAATCGCAAAGGCAGGCGCCAATTTTGAGTTCCTCCCTGAAGCCGATCACAATACGCTTGCAGGAACCATGAATCCTGAAGAAGTCCTCAACCCTCACACCATGACTCTCTTCCTGCGCGCGCCCTCCGATCATCCGCGCAACCGCCTGCGCTCAGACCTGACGCGCAAGGCATTCATGCTGGAAGGCATGAACACAGACCACGTGGATGCCCAAGGCAATACTCCGCTCGCGCACATGTGGACATTGATTCTCTTCGGCGATTACGTGGCGTATTATCTTGCTATGGGTTATGGCGTTGACCCCACGCCGATCCAGGCACTGGTTGATTTCAAGAAATCGATGGCAGAGGCAAAGTAGATTTGGATTGCAGAAGCTTGCTTCTGCCATTTGACCGAATAAAAAGAGCGACCCAAGTGGGTCGTTCTTCAACTAACTCTTCTTAATGTACTTGACACCTTCTAAATCTTTAAAATGCTCGTCCTGAGTCAAAAGAGTAGCGTTATTTGCACGAGCGGTGGCGAGAATGATGCTGTCTGCCATGGCAAGTTTGGACTCCAAGGATATTTGTGCTGCGCGAATGGCGATGTCGCGATCTAAGTCTATAACAATTCCCAATAGCATTTCTCCAATGGTTTCCAATGCTTTGTCTTCGCCAAATTCCAGCAACACACGCTTAAATACTTCGTACAAACAGATACTTGGAATGATGAGATTTTCTATATCTCGAATTGGTGAAGCAAAAAAGCCAGCATTAGGGCCGTTTACAAAGTACTCAACCCAACCTGATGAATCGACCACATGCATCAGCGTTCCTCATCTATTTCTTCGCGAATTCCATCTGTATTCATCCCCTTAAGCATTCCTCGAGCTTCTTTAATGGGAGCGACAAGAATAACTCTCAAAGTGTTATTATAGGGGATAAACATGATTTTCTGTCCTGGCTTTAGGTTAAATTGCTTTCGTATTTCGCGTGGGATAACCACCTGATACTTTGTTGAAATAGTTACCGGTTGCATTTCTTACAACTCCTGATCGAACAATATTTGTAATACGATTATAGCATAAGTGTGAATCTAAAAACTCGCCAAAAGCATTCTTACTTTGGACGAGTTTACTTTTTTAAGAAATACATTTGCCAGGGCAGCGGGTCGCTTTTTATTTTTCAGGTACTAGCACAATATCAAAAGTTCCCTCTGCTTGTCCAGTAGGATGATAACTATTCACACCAATAGTCCGATAGCCTGGCGCAGAAATCCGCATGTGGATGTGATCGGGCGTATTACATTCAAAACGATAATATCCATTTTCATCCGTGAAGAACGTTGCACGAGATGAGTCAGGATGTCCGAGTTATCCTTCCTCGGGCCAGAATTCAAGTTTGGCATTGACAATGGGTTTACAGCCTACGCTGGAAAGCACAAGTCCTGTGACCACATGTCCCTGTTCAACTATGGTTCGTTCTGGTGCATTCGGTTTATAAGATGGGCTGACGCCATCGTCAAGAGCGGGTTTGCATGTCCGCGACTCAGTGGCGATGTTTGTGGGTGGCGTAGCTGTCAAATCAGGAGAGTCTAGTTGATGGGACGTGCATGCACTGCTCCCAAAATACATGATGAGTATGAAAAGAAAGAGCGTTAGGGTATTTCTTTTATTCAACGCAAATGATTAACTTTACAAGTCCTCTAAGAATTTCAATACAATCTGATTGAACTCCTCAGGTTTTTCCATGTTCGGCACATGAGCCGTTCCGTGAATGATTGCCTTTTGAGCGCGGCTGATGCGTGTCGTTAGCACTTCAGCAATTGCCATCTCGGTGTCGTCATCCAGATCCGCCACAATAACCAGAGTTGGAACGTTGATTTGTTCCAGTCGCTCCATCGCTGGTGGATTGAGTGGTTTCTCGATCAGGAAAGCGGTTTCTCGAATGATGTCCGCTTGCAGTTTCAATGAGTCGAGACTCATTTGGCGAATCAACTCATGTACTTCTATATTGGACTGATCTGAATTTCGTTTGGGACCATCTGCCCAAATTTGCGCTTGAAGTTCAGCCGCATGTTCAAGATTTCCTGCTTTGCGTGCATCAATCAGCTCAAGTACAGGTTGCGGAGGTTGTCCTTCATATTGATAGCCGCTGAGCGCGGGAGAGACAAGAACTAAAGATTTGACTTTTTCTGGATGTTCAAGAGCAAAATCGGTGACGGCAAAACTCCCCATCGAGCAGGCAACGAAATGAGCTTGTTGAATACCAAGAGTCTCCAGAAGATCATATAGATCATCTCGATTTGAGAAAGAACCCCTGCTTACAGTCGATTTGCCGTAGCCGCGCATATCATAGCGAAGAACATGATAATGCTGTGCGAACGCAAAAAATTGTCCATCCCACATTCTATGGTCAGCACAGCCCGCGTGTACGAAGACGAGATCAGAGCCTTCGCCATCTATTTCGTAATGGAGCCGAACATCCTTGATTTCAGCGTAACCACTTTTTGACTCTGTCATTGTTTTCACCTTACCACGGCAGCGGATCGCTCATGATCTCGCGTTCCCACAGATCATATATTGATTGAACAACCTCGGGGCTGAGTTGTTTGTCTGCAGCCGCGAAGTTATCCAGCGCCTGTTCCACACTTTTCGCGCCAGGGATGATCGTCGAAACCTGATGTTGCGCCAAAATGAATTGCAGTGCAGCGTGTGCCATAGACGTTCCTTCCGGAACGAGCTTGGCAAATTGCACCACAAGCTCACTGCGCCGCGCAACTACTTCAGGTGGCCAACGTTTTCTTATGTCATCAAAACTATGCCCTTTTCGATAACGCCCAGAAAGCCAACCGGAATCCAGAGGTACTTTCACGATGATTCCTACCCCATGTTCATACGCCTTTTGGAAGGCTGGCAGTGGTTCCTGATACAAGGCGTTGAAAAATACTTCGAGCGCTTTGCTTTTCGTCGTATCAACGACCATGTCCACTTCCTCGCGCCAATCCAGCGAAACGCCGTAGGCGCGAATCTTGCCTTCCACTTTGAGCTTTTCAAATTCCTCATACTGCGAGGCAACTCTGCCATCCATCATCTCACGCGGTGGATTGTGCATCAGAACAATATCCAGATAATCTGTTTGCAACTTACGCAGGCTGGCTTCAATGGATGGCCGGATAGCGTTTGCTCCGAAATCGGTCACGCCCTCCGCCGTATGACCGAA
>DASWEH010000337.1:0-8337 GCA_036394895.1 Anaerolineales bacterium | reverse complement strand
TTGCATACGCCCCTGCAACACCGGGCTTATTGTTCGTATATGTTCCACCCTGCGCCACGCCATGACCGATAATGGACATGATCTCCTTCTTACCGCCGAACGCGGCGATAGGGTAGCCATTGCCCAGGGCTTTTGCGTACGTCGCCAGGTCTGGTTTGATTCGATAATATTCCTGCGCGCCGCCGTTCGCGATACGGAATCCTGTCTTGACTTCATCGAGAATAAAAACACATCCGTACTCTTCGGTCTCCTTGCGGATCAGTTCCAAAAATCCATCTTGTGGGTTGATCGCAGCACAATTTCCCTGACACGGCTCGGAAATGACGGCCGCAATCTGTTCTCCATAGGAACGCATGACCCGTTCGAATCCCTCAAAATCATTGAAGGGAAGCGTGATGATAAATTCACGCATGGACTTCGGGATACCCGACGATCCCGGCACAGGGATTGGACTACGACGATTCCCATAGGCTTCTACCGGTGCATAAGTCGACCATAAAGTGTGATCGTGGAAACCATGGTAGTTCCCTTCGAACTTCAAGATCAGATCACGCCCCGTGTATGCCCGCGCCACACGGATCGCATGCATCGTAGCCTCAGTTCCCGAACACGCCAGACGGACCATTTCCACAGCAGGAGCCATTTCGACAATCATTTCGACCACCGCAACTTCAAGTTCACCTGTCATGGCGAAGAGAATCCCTCGTTGGATTTCTTCAATGACTTTTTGATCCACTTCATCATACGAATGCCCCAAAATTATCGGACCAAAAGCCATGCGATAGTCGATATATTTTTTTCCGTCCACATCCCAAAGATATGCGCCCTTTGCCTTTTCAACGTAGGGCGTGATATTGTCTCCCCAGAATCGAAAATTGGAATTTACGCCAAGCGGTATAACTTCTTGAGCACGTTTTTGCAGCGCAATTGTCCTTGATCCGAACATATATTTCCTCCGAACGGATTAGTCTGTTGTTGCTGGGACTTCTTTTTCAGAAATTTGGCGCACGATTCGTTCAGGTACGCGCCACTGATACACATCCTTGATGATCAAGGGCACAATGGAAGTGGTCGTCTTGCGAACTCCCGGCACTTTCCGTACCACTTCCGTCACGAATTGATAGATCTCCGCAGTATCTTTGGCAACAATCTGAATACTTACATCTGATTCCCCAATTCCACAGGCCACATAACTGACATTATCAAACTCAGCCATTTTTTTTGCGACTTCAAGAATGCGATCGGATTCAACTTCCAGCCAAATATCTGCAATAGTGGTTAAGCCAAAGGCTTGAGGCCTTGCCACTGCACTAATTTGGATAACACCTTCATTTACCATCCGATCAATACGATAGCGAACTGCGCGTTCTGAAATATCCTCAATGCGACGTGAGATTTCTGAGGCAGGCATGCGCCCATCTTCAAGTAGGAGATTGACAATTTTTATGTCAATTTTGTCGAAATTGTACATAATTATTTATTAATTTTTCCGAAATCTACAAGGGTAACGCAAATATACATCAAAATAGGCACACAAGTCAAGCCTATATTGCATTTTCCTAGGGCCTTCGCAAAGTAATGTCAAACAGATGTTTTGAACTGCCACACCTGCCTGATTTGCTATGAATTGCTTGGCAATTCAAAAATCATGGACGGTGCCAGGGAGACTGCGAAGTACACGAAGAAAAAACCGGTTAAGCCTTGGCGCTCTTTGCGTGCTTCGAGGTTTATTGTTCTTAAGTCCGTCCAAGTCTCGACTTTGAGAAAGCCTTGGCATTTTCCTATGTTTGCATTTGTATGATTTTACTTTCTCAACACATCTCTAATAAAGATGGGAAAATCATATAGACTTACAAAACCTAATCAACTCCCATTGAAACATATTTCACATTGACGCAAGGTTGTCAAACAGGTATAATTAACGCTTGGCATTATTACAACCTTGTAGGAGCAAAATTATGACAACACCTGATATCGCGTTGACCACGACGCTGGAACCAAAAACAAAATTAAGTGGTAAAGTACTAAAAACAACTCTTGCGGGCGCACTGGTGGAAGTGGGTCAAAATATTCCCGGTGTGATTCACATTTCTCAATTGAGCAAAGATCCTGTCAACAAAGTGGAAGATGTTGTGAAGGAAGGCCAGGTAGTAGATGTGTGGGTCCGTCGCGTGAAAAAGGATCGCATTGAACTTACGATGATCGAACCCCTGGCGCTGGAATGGAAAGAGATCGAACCCGATATGGTCGTCAAAGGAAAAGTGGTTCGTCTCGAGCCTTATGGTGCATTTGTTGACATCGGCGCTGAACGTCCTGGCATGGTCCATGTCAGTGAACTGGCACATGGCTATGTAAAGACCCCCAACGAAATCGTGAAAGAAGGCGATGAGGTCGAAGCCAAAGTCTTGGATGTAAACCGCAAAAAGAAACAAATCAAATTGAGCATGAAAGCTCTTGAGCCGGAAATTGAAGAATTCAAGCCTGCGAAAAAAGAAACTAAGAAAACCAACAAGCGCGGACCCAAAAAAGAAACTGTAGAGGTTGCATCGCAGGAAGAGGAAAAAGAAGCTGAAATGACCGTGATGCAAATCGCCTGGCAGGAAGCTCTCAATAAAGCGAATGCGGAAAGGGCCTTCAAAGTCAAACGTGCGAAGTCCAACGTTTCACGGGAACAGGAAGATATACTCGAACGGACCATGAAGAAACGCCTCCCCACTGGCGGATAAAGTTGCAAACACAGCAAAGGAGCGGATCACCAAACGATCCGCTCTTTTTATTTTCATGCGTTCTATACAGAGGTATCGCTGAAATATCTTGCGAATGCTTCAGGTCGTATAAACAAAAGAATAAATACTGCCGAAAAAAATCCTCCCAAGTGCGCCCAATGATTGACACTATAATCTGCTTTCTTAAGCAATATTTGAATAGCAGGAATGATTTGAATTCCGACAAAATACAGCACAATCCAAATCGCCCGGATACGCGGCCACAGCGGGACAAAACTAATAAACACCAATGTGCGAATCCGCCCGCCGGGATAAAGGAGCAAATATGCGCCCATTAAACCGAAAATCGCTCCACTAGCTCCAATGCCAGGAATGCGCGAGTCAGATTGAACCAGGATAAAAAGAACATGGGCCCATGTCCCTGCCAATAGATAGAAAGCTAAAAACCGCCAGGGACCACAGGCGTCTTCGACACGCCTTCCGAAAACCCATAAGGCAAGCATGTTTCCAAGTAGATGGAAAAGACCGCCATGCAGAAACATTGCAGTGACATTGGAAAGTACCCCACCGCCTTGTGCACTTAAGATCACGCGTGGCGTGACAGCATATTTCATAAAAAAGGGCCAGTAATTATTCCCAACGACAAATATCTCAATATAAAAAACAAAGCAATTTACAACAATCAACAGGACAGTCATTATAGGAAAAAAAGAATATCGATTCTGTTCTGTATCATTTAAAGGGATCATAAGGTTGGCCTAGAAGGGCATCAGAGGAATTTTGAAATTCCGTAAACGATTCAATGAATCCAAAGCTAACAACATGTGAGGAATGATAATGAGAAACCATCCTACTGTAGCCGTCACCAAACGGGCAAATTCAGATCCATCGCCTTGCTCATCAAAAACCTTTTGCCAAATAATGTGATTGGAACGTACCTCTGCCAGGGAAAGCAGAAAACTTCCTACGATGACAATTGGCAATCCTAACCATAAATAGAACACAGGATGCGTGAAAGGATTTAGTCCCACTTGTACGAGCGCAAGACTCAAATAGAGCAGGGGCCACGTAAATGTCAAACGAGCGATCGAAGACGAGGGTGCAACATAGCGGATGTTTTCATTTTGCAATCCTTCAATACGAAGGATTTGTTTATAAATATGATCAAATTCTCTTGAATTCTTCGCTTTTGAAGCTAATTCTTGATAGACCTTCAATGCCTCGTCAAATTGCCCCACTTGCTCAAACCGTCTCGCCACGCTGATAGGGTTGGATTTCAGATATCGTAATTGCTCGAGGGCTGAGACAATCTCTTTGTTGGATGGATTGATTTGATATGCCTTCTCAAGCGCCCCAATTTGCTGATCAATATCTGAGGAAAACTTTCCAATCAACAACCATGCGTCTTCATAGTTATTGTATTTTTCCAACGCTTGTTCAGCCAATCGAATAGTAGTAGCGATATCTTTCCGCTCTGCATATCCTTTTGCCTGAGCAAACAAATCGATCGCCTCAGCTTGGTTTTTGTTTTCTACAGAAGCTTTCTGCTCTTTTTGCAATCCTTCCAGATAGGCCCGTATCTTATGATTAGCAGGATTGATCGCCAATACGTTTTCACAGGCAACGATTCGATCTTCCAGGGAATCAACCAATCCAGAGAGCCACATCCAAGCCATTTCATTCTGTGGATCGACCTCCACAATCTGAATCAGTAAATCGCGTGCTTCCATCTTCCTGCCGGCACGCGCTGCCTGAATTGCACTCTGAAGACTTTCTACTGAAGACACTTAACCAATTTCCTACATTTCCGTGTTCTCTTGTAGCTCAAGCAGGAATTTCTTCTTGTTCGCGGCACGAGCTGTCTTTCCGCTGGATGTTTTCAAAATCCATTTCGGCCCCACCACCTTCACATACCGTAAAGCAATCGCAGAATTTTTTGTCACGTGCAAGCGAATGGCATCCGCAATTTTTTGCTGTTCGTCTGCATCCTCAGAATCCACTTCGGCAATAACAACCACATCTTCTGTGCCTTGCCTTTCATCAAACAGACCGAACGCCACAGACCGGCCCGCATGGACGCCAGAGACCTCATACGTCAAGGCTTCTAAATCCTGCGGATAAATATTCTTGCCTCCCACAATGATCATATCTTTCTTACGACCAGAGACAAAGACCTCTCCATTTGAGATATAGCCATAATCACCAGTCAAATACCATCCATCACGGAATACTTTTTCCGTAAGATCAGGGCGATTGAAATACCCTGTCAACATGCAATCGCTTCGAAGTGCCAATTCACCGATTAAACGTTCAGGCAGCTCATACCCATTCTCATCAACGACCTTCACTTTTACATTTTCGAGCGGTTTCCCGGATGACAGCATCTTCATGGAAGGGTGACCCTCGAGCGGACTCTTGGCAACACGATCCACCATAAACGCTTCCCGGTCGATCTCATCCACGACGGGTACACGCCCCAACTGACTTTGAGTCACGCCGAAAACATTTTCTGCCATGGCGTAGGACGTCTGGAGCGCCTCGAATTTCAAGCTATGACCTTTGAAGCGTTCATAAAACGCGACATGGCTTTCCCAGCGTACGGGTTCTGAACAATTGATGACAGCACGCAACGAAGATAGATCCACGCCCTCGATATGGCGATCACGAATCTTTTGAGCACAAAAGTTATAAGCGAAATTGGGAAGCCATGTGAGTGTCCCCTGATATTTTGAGATGGACTGTAACAGTTTGTATGGGGCGCGTACCCAGTCAAACGGTGACATGATCACCAAAGGAATACCCGAAAGGATAGGCATGAGAAACCCGGCGATCAAGCCCATATCATGGTAGAGCGGCAACCATGAAACAATGACATCCGCTTCGATGATCGCTAATGACTTGCTATAAGAATTAAGCTGATTAAAAACTGCCTGGTGAGAAAGAGCAACGCCTTTTTGCAGGCCGGTGGTTCCGGAAGAATGCTGTAACAAAACAATATCTTCTGATTTGCGTTGAGACCCTTTTGATGAAGAAAAATCGATATCCACCTGGGCGCCAATACGATCGGTCACAACCACTGAACGTACCGAGCTTTCCCCTTGCAATGCTACGCGGACCTCTGCTTCAAATTCCGGATAGGTAACGATAGCGGCCGGTTTTGTCACAGAGATCAAGGCTGACAAATCGGCTTTGTAACGCTCGGGCGACAGCTTCTCGGTAAGGAAAGGCATAATGGAAGGGATTGCACCCTGCAGAATGGCTCCCCAGAACGCGTAAACCAGGTCTTCTCCATGTTGGAGGATGAGGACAACCACTTCACCGGGCTGGATCGATTCATGTTCCAAGGCTTGGGCATAAGCATTCGCCCCGCACAGAAGCTGGTTGTAGGTTATCGGTAGATCATCTCGGCCAGAAAACTGTAAAGTGACGGCGGCCCGGTCTGTCATCTGGGAATGGAGCGCTTTGAGGCGTTCAGGGAAAGTTGTCATGCTTTGCGTGATTCGACGAGCGAAGTCAGTTGAGTCAAATTATCAAACGTATTTGCATTCAATTCCGTATCTTCAATACGGACACCAAAGGTATCTTCGACAAAAAGGGCAAGATCCATCAAGCTGAACGAATCGATCAAGCCACTTGAGATCAATGGTTCATCTGCTGCAATTTTGCGATTGGGTTGTTTCAGAATTTGAGTAGCAATATATTTTTCAATTTCTGAAGTAATTGCGTCTGTCATACGAAGTTCCTTTAATAAATTTTATGGTTTTTGACCACATCCGATGAACTGTACAGTTGGATTAATTTGTTCGATGAGCAAGCGCTCACCGGATGCGGAAAGATGTAAGCCAGCATCAAAAAAATATTCCGACGGAATCGCGTTCCACAAATCGAGATAATTCCACTGAGCATTTTGTATCTGACGTGTCATGGCCTCATGATATTGGTCATATGCCCAACGTGGATAAGGAATATTGTAACGCACTGCTCCATTTGAAATAAATATAGGTTCGTTCACCATCAGAACGGGGACAGGATCAGCGATACCATGCCCAGCTGTGAGAGCATTGAAAAGCAGCATATCTTTTATGTCGTCCGGTGGCTGCATCCCTTGATATCGAGGACTATCACCCACACTAAAGTCAGGCATATCTTCCTCAGCCAAAGTGTTCGTATCGGCACCTGTTGCAGTCCATACGATGCCGAGCATTTGAAGCTTAATTTGGCGAGCCAGATTGGACCTTTGTCCAATCAATGTCTTTTCAAAAAAATCAGGTTCTTGCTTAACTAATTTCCTGCCTCCCTTAAAGGAAATATCATAAGTGTCCAAAACTTTCGTCACGCGTTCTTGATTTGCCACCAAAAATGGATTTACCCGCTGTGAGATCAACGTATTTAGCGTTACAAACCATATGATGAGATCCGGGTCATACTCAACGACTTTATCCAAAATTACCAGATCTTTGATGACAGAGGGATGTGGATAGCCCAGATCATACACTTTGATCGTTTTATCCCTACATTGGATATTCAGTTTATTCCACTGCTCCGAAATCACTTCATAGGCCCCAAGATTTTCCCCCCATACCGATGAGTCGCCGATCAATACAACACGGAATTCGTTAGATGTCTTGCTTGCCGAGATAGTATGAGACGCGAACACCGCATCCACGTTATCAACCGTGATCGTATAGGGATCGCCGCTGACACCAAAAGGAAGCCGCGTCCGCCCAGGGAACACAACATTGTAGCCAGATACCTTGGAAATCTGTGGGTCGATCAAAGCGTAAAGAATATTGATGATGACAAACAGGCACAACGCCTTCATTAAGACTTGCAGGGGGTTGAACTGTGTGTTCATAAAACACCAAGCAAGACAGTCATTGCACTCCACACTTTTGCCGGAGTAGTAAGCGTGAAAAATAGCCAACCCAGTGACACAAAATTAAATGTCAAAAAAATGCCTGCAACTCTGAGGACTCTCTCACCTGTCAATGTCTTTCCCCAGGCAGGAGTACGATCTTTCATATAATCACTCCAGCGATTTTGAATAAAAAGCCCTAGCCCGTGCCATAAGCCCCAAAGTACAAAACCAATAGTCACTCCATGCCATAAGCCAATTAAAACCATCGTGCTCACTTGTGTGACCAAGATCATCAAATAAGGCGGCATGGATCGTTCACTGGAGCGCATTCCACGCGTTAGCGGGTTGAAAAAATAACTACGGAATCATTGCGTCAGCGTCATATGCCATGAATTCCAGAACTGGGTCAGATTGGGTTTCAAATAAGGAGAAGCAAAATTTTCAGGCAAACGCACACCCACCAGCCTGGCCAGACCAATTGCAATATCTGTATAACCACTAAAGTCAAAATAGATCCGCAGGGAATAGCTCTACAAAAGCACCCACATCCAGGCTGAAGAATTAATTTGCTGCGCGAACACATCATTTAGTGCAATCCATGCCAAAGCGTCAGCAATGACAAACTTCTTGAATAATCCGAAAAAGACCCGCTTGCCAACTTCCGTCCAACCTTCGCGGTCAAGTGCTGTAGGATGGTTCAAGTCACAGAGGAAACGCTACAGCCGGTCGATCGGACCAGCTGTAGATGCAGGA
>DASWEH010000336.1:0-7107 GCA_036394895.1 Anaerolineales bacterium | reverse complement strand
TTGGTGATTGGAGCGACGGGGGTACACCCGGTAACATCCCGAACCCGGTAGTTAAGTCCGTCAGCGCCGATGGTACTTGGAGGGCGACCTCCCGGGAGAGTAGGTCATTGCCAAGGGACTCATCTCCCGCCAGTGATGGCGGGAGTTCTCTTTTTAAGAGAAGTACGACAAATTGAAATATGCCAACACCGCTGAATGGATTTATACAGCTACATAAATAATTATTCTCAAAACAAAACCAGCCTAGAAATCCCTAAGCTGGTTTTTCATCAAGCCCATTTGGTGAAATACTTAGTGTTCTTGGAGAGGATTGGGATCCTTTCCATGACTATTCACTGATTCTTTTCAATAAAAAGGCACTCCACTAGTGCCTTTTTGTTTTAAGATCTGGTATTGTCCGGAGTAGAACTGGTAACCTACAGGTCAGAGGTTCTACTCCTATTATCGCTATATTCATGAATGACACAATGCGAGGGACTGCTGACTAAAGCGATCCCTCCTAGTTTATCTATTCCTGTTCTTGAATACGCATATTTTTGCGGGAAAGGTTCTCGGCACCCGTGGTTATGAGGACGATTACAACAATAAGCGCTGTGATCAGTGTTAAGGCTTCAGAGACATACGGATTTATTGAATGGTCAATTGTGAACACACGTGTCCAAGTGTTTGTAGCCGCATGCAATAAATATGCCATCAACACGCTTCCCTGAGTATTGTTGTACATCCAGGTAAAAAGAATAGAGAGTATCACGATTGAAATTAGGAACGGTAAGAATGACGCACCTGCTTGTGAGGAACCAGTACCCGTGAAGAAGAGTGGCAGATGAAACAATCCCCACATCACACCGAGGATAATACTAGATGTCAGAGCATTGTATTTTGCCTGCAATCTTGGCAGGGCGAATCCCCGCCACGCTAACTCTTCACCATTAATCAAGCCGAGTACGACATAGAGCATTACTGCATTGATAATCATTGCAATCGGCCCGGCAGAATGTGACATTTCCTCGGAAAGTACCGGCGATGGAGATGAACCTCCTAACAGATTGGCCAAAATGATTGCTGCAGCGCTCATCACTCCATAGCCAAAGATTGCAAACACATACCATTTTATTCCCACGCGTGCGATCAGTAATTTGCCAAACAAAGCGCGGATCCCGGCTTTTCCTTTTGTTAAGCCTGTGACGATCACTGCGGCAAGGGTCGGCATATATCCCATCAGAATCAAAAGTGGAATGGGCAGGCGGAACGGCAGGATATCATGCGAGCCCAGCGCGTCCACTATCATGAAAGACCATGTCAGTCCGAAGACGAGCAGGAAAAAAGTCACCAGAGGATATTTTTGAACGAATGTTGTTCTTGTTGGATTCGTAGTTGCGGTTAAAGTGGCCATTTCTAAATCTCCATTTTGATTACTTGCTTTGTGTGAAATGTCGTTCATCGGCAGTCCGGATTGAAGAAGTCAATGATGTTCCTTTCTGAATGCTATTGACAAAAGTTATTTTGAATAATCTGGTTTCATCAGCCACTTCTGATCCGTATTCAGTGGTGCGCTCAGGGTTTTTAGGAAGGCGATGATCTGGCCGAGTTGCTCCTCGGACAAATTCAACGGCTCCAATTCACTGTGACCGGCAGGTGCAGATGGCGCAGTGTTGTAATGGTGTAAAACCTGCTCAAGTGTTGCGAATTGACCCGCGTGCATATAGGGTCCACGTTCGGCAACATTGCGAAGTGACGGTGGTTTGAACTGACGAATTAAGTCATTGCCACCTGCGACCAAAAAATTCAATTCACTACACTTCTCTGGTTTGGCATCGCTGTAGATGCTGAGACAATTGAATTCATCAGCCAGTACTTGCTGTTCACCTTTTGCTCGTCCGATATCGCCAAGTAAATCTTTCGCAATAGGAATACCGGTGTTATGGAAATCGTTGTTGGTGAATAGAGGTCCATTATGACAATTGGTGCAGTGCGCCTCCGCAATAAAGAGCTTCAAGCCAGAGATCTCCTCTGGAGAGAGAATTTTGGCTGCCGACTCATAATCGTTATTGAGAACAGCCTCCGTGTATTGATCGAACCTTGATACACCCGGCATGATCATTCTCTCGTAGGCTGCAATCGATTTGCCCATGTTAACGTAGATGCGTGTGACCGCTTCCCTCTCCCGAGGAGACATGGCCTCCCAATTCTGCGCGGCCTGTGGATCGGCTACAGGTCCGGCATTCATAGGCAGGCCAGAAAGATCGGGTAAGGGCCCAAAGAGAGACTCGTATTCATCTGCATAATATTTGACAATAAGATGTGCATACAACGTTCGGTTGCCACCATGCTCCACGGCACTCTCCATAGGACCAAGTGCCTGCGCCCATTGACTATCCTTGCGGCCGTCCCAGAAGAACCAGGGACTGTACGCCGTGCCAACAATGGTCATTGCACGGCGAGTGGTCGTACTGACACCATTCGCAAGCGGTAAACCATCCTGGAATAAATGATCGGGCAGATGACAGGTCCCGCAGGCGACTTTTCCAGTAGAGCTAAAACGGGTATCGAAGAAAAGTTTTTGTCCGAAGACTACAGCCTCAGGATTATCCGCATATTTGTTGGATGGATCTGCAGGCAGGGGCGGCGAACTTCCGATCCATAATGTGTGCAGTGTGGCTAGTTCTTCGTCGCTCCAGCGTGTTTGACCGAACGATGAACAGGCTGCGGCGAGAAGTGCCAAACCCATCAGGGTGAGCAAAGCAGCAAATTTCAGTTTTAGCTTCATGTTCACCTCTTAATGCAACATCATATTGAAATGCACCACGTCGGTCTGACCGTTTGCCGTGATCGTGAAATCCATGAGCCACCAACCTCCCATTTGGAACTTCATACCATCGACCAGGTAATCACCGTTCCCAAGATATTTGGTGACGCGCGGCTGGGTGGGTAAGCCATGACCATGCTGCGGCATGTCACCATCCACTGCAATTGTCGCGTTTTCCACGGGATGGCCCTCAGCTGTCTGCACATGGAGCGTCCACTGGTGCATCTGGTTTACCGGAACCATACCGGTTGAAGCTGTATAGGAAACGCTGAACAGGCTTTTGTCCGAAAGACGCGTCGTTGAATAATCCAAATCCGCTGGCACTTCGCTATTCGTCTTTGCTGTTAGCCGGTTCATGGCCACGAAGTAGAGAGCAGCAAAAACAATAGGCGAATTCAGGATTCCCATTGCAACGCGCACAGGTTTAGATCTTGATTTTGGCTGTTTCATTTCATTCTCCTTCTTTAGTACCGATATTTTTGTGATCATCACGCTATCGTCTCTACTTCATTCTGATAAGAAAGTTGCCCATGAGTAAAAATCAGAATCAGCACAGCGGACACGAACAATAGGCCGAGTAACACCGGACCTGAACGCTCGTCCGTTTGACCGGACGTCAAGGGCGGTAATAAGAGTGGGATCAGTCCAACACTGACAGCATTGCTGGAGGCATGAAGCAGAATCCCGGCAAGACCGCTGCCCTTGGCTTTATTCGTAACCCAGGTCCAAATGATCCGGGTAAATACCGCGATCAACATAAATATTGCAAAGCCAATCGGATTGAATGTACCCATCTCGCTTGGGATGAAGTAAGCCGGCAAATGCCAGATTGCCCATACGACACCCAAAATAACAGCGGACAACCATGGGCGAAATTGTTTTTGCAAATGATGCAAGGCAAATCCTGTCCAGCCTGTTTCTTCGCCACTTGGGTTCATTAGATACGTTGTGAACAATGCTGGAATGTAGAAGGTGAAGATCAACGTCCATTTCTCTGAAAGAGATTGCATAGGCAACGCGCCTGAAAGAACTACTGTCAGTAAATATAGGATGACAAGGCCAAACATAGCAAGTACATAAGTGCCAATTCCGAAGCGCCAGATCGTCATCCTACTGAGAAGCGCTTTGATGCCGTCAGGTTCGCCAGATGCAGCAGACACAACAAGGGCCGCCAGGAGCGGACTATAGGCACCCAGGGTTTGATACGGCTTGAAAGCTGCGCCAAAGAAAAGTGCTGGAAGAGCAACCACCCAGGAAAAGGCAATCGTCAGAATAAAGAACGTGATGAGTGGATAGCGCCTAATCAAATTCCTGGAAGCTGATACGGAACGCGCTGCTACATTCATGGTTGTCATATCGATTTATCCAATCTGATCCTTTGAACAATGCTTAGAGTATTTTGTTCAAAAAGTCAGTTCGCAATATTTGTGGATGTTTTGGCCCGCAGACTGGTGGAGGCTTTCGACCGCCAAGCCAGGATGAGAAGCCAGATGCTCCACACAAGCCATACAATATAAGCAAGTAAAGTTGGGATACTATTGTTCACCGAGAATCCTTCAAAACCCGTTACAAAGCCCTGTGCAATATAGGCAATGCCGGTCAACCCTACCAGCAAGCCAATCAGCCGCGGGATTCTGGCAGTCCAGACGATGACCATCGCAAACAGGACAAACGTGAGCCCGAACATGAAATCCTGATAGCTTCTGCCGCCCCATTCCATCCATCGGATTGCTTCAGCACTCGCAAAGCGTGCTGCCTTTTCCGCTTCTGGCGCGGCGGCCCAGGCATTAACAACCTGCTTGAGCGCGACCCCATCTATGGCCTGCAGAATACCGTAAAGTGCAAGAGTCACCACAGCTGAGACTGCTGCGCCTTGTGCCACCAGGCCTGCTATTCCCGAGTGAATGTTCAGTGCGCGGAAAAGCACCAGAAGGCCGGCAACAATGACCAGCATGCCGGCGAACTGTCCGAGATGAACCATCGTCCAATTTGCGCTGTTTGCGTATTCAGTAAACACAGCTGTATGGCTATTGGCGGGTTCATGTGCTGGATGAAGATAGCCTGCTACTCCGAAAATGACTTCGCCAACGAACAGTAAAACTGCCGCAACGCGGAGTTGTTGTCGGTTAAAAGTGTTGTTGCTCATATTGTTGGACATGATAAATATCTCCTGTTCACTCATAATCTGCTATCAATCCTCTATTCCAGATTATCTTCGCCATCTATACTCAAGGCGGTAAATTGCGCATTGAAAACGCATGTTCATAGCGATTTGCCTACTCATAATATATTCTTTTCCAAATATTATTGGTGTGGGTATTCCGTACGTTAATCGGACAAAAAGTAGTACAATACTCATCTTCACTGGTGTATCAACTTAGAGGTGTACTATGGGCAACTCATTCGGGACATGGATCAAGCGAAGGCGTAAAGCGCTGGATTTGACGCAACAGGAGCTTGCGCTACGGATGGGATGTTCTGTTTCCGCAATCTTCAAGATCGAATCAGATGAAAGACGCCCTTCACGCCAAATTGCAGAGTTGCTCATCAAGTATTTGGAAATCCCGGCTGGCCAGCAAACGTCTTTTTTAAAAGTAGCGCGTAAAGAGAAGGCTGCTGACACACTGGCAGAACTACCAATCCTAGATCAACCTTTGCCCCAGCCCGCGCATCACCTTCCACAATTACTTCATCCCCTCATAGGTCGTGAATTTGAATTATCAGAGATCATACGGCTAATCCAGGATCCACAGTGCCGTCTGGTTACATTGACTGGTCAAGGTGGAGTGGGTAAGACTCGGTTAGCCTTGCAGGCAGCATCTGCTCTGGAAGACTCGTTCCAGGATGGTGTTTTCTTTATCAGTTTTATTCCTGTGGTTGGACGTGAGCAATGCGTTACCATGATTGCCGATGCAATCGGCATTGTTCTCTATAGCGCTACCGACCGCTCCGATCAATTGCTGTCTTATCTGCTGAATAAGGAAATGCTTCTGATCATAGATAATTTTGAGCACTTGGCTACTGATCAAAGTTGCAGTGGTCTGATGGCGGATATTTTGGACCGTGCTCATAAAGTCCAGATCATGATCACCTCCCGCCAGCCTTTACATCTACAGGCAGAATGGATATTTGCAGTGCAGGGTCTGCCTGTTCCGAATAGCGATCTGCCAGGTGAATTGGAAACAAATAGTGCAGTCGAGCTGTTCATTCAAAGGGCAAAACAATCGAACGCTCGCTTTAAACCGAGTCATGCAGATCAGATTGCCATTGCCAGGATCTGCGAGCTTATGGAAGGTTTGCCATTGGGTTTGGAGTTGGCTGCTGCCTGGGTTGGAACCTTATCGTGCACGGAAATTGCGGATGAAATCCAACGCTCAATGAATTTTTTGGAGACGGTAGTCAGCGATGTTCCGGAACGGCATCGATCCATCCGCGTAACCGTCGAACACTCCTGGAAATTGCTCACGGACGAGGAGCAAAGTGTACTGCGCAAGCTATCGGTTTTCCGGGGGGGGTTTACCCGTCCGGCGGCGGAAGCGGTTGCACATGCCTCGTTACCAGTTTTATCCGCTCTGGTTTCCAAATCACTGCTGCACCGTACAAAATCTGGGCGATATGAAATGCATGAAATCATCCATCAATTTGCATCGCAGCACCTGCAAGAGAACGATGAAGAGTGTCGTCAGACACAGATCCAATACTGCCAATATTTTGCTGAACTTCTTGCCATTCGGGGCGCGTCGCTAAAGGCGTCAGATCGTTCTGCGATTGTTTCGGAATTAGTTGCCGATATCGGCAATCTTCGTCAAACTTGGCATTGGTCATCCGCAAACAAAAATTTCAGGGAGATTAGTCAGGCGGCGGATACCATGTTCTGGCTGTATGAATCGCGCAGTAATTGCCGGGAGGGAGTGCCGCTCTTCGGAGAGGCAGTCAATAGTTTTCAGCAACCCTTGAAGGCACCGGACGACTCAACAGACTGGAGTCGCCAGCTTGCATTGGGACAGGCACTGGGTTACCAGGGCTTTTTCCTCTTCCGACAGGGTCGTCATCCTGAAGGACGGGCGGCTTTGAAATCCAGCTTCAACATCTTGGAGAAGATTGCTCAATCCGATTCGGATGAAGTGCGCACGGCTTTCTCCAATACCTCGGCTTTTCTGGGAACTGTGACATCAGTGATGGGTGATTTCGTCGATGGAGAGCGCATGCTCCATGAAGGATTAAATATGAAAGCCGGGCTTAACGATCCTTGGGGTTCCGCTTTTTGCTTGCGCCAAATTGGACTTTCTGCCCATTACCAG
>DASWEH010000335.1:0-3041 GCA_036394895.1 Anaerolineales bacterium | reverse complement strand
CTGCATAGATTGTTTCGCCGCCAGCGGCGGCCAGCTCCCCGTAGGCCCGGCGCAGCAGGGCCCGCACCCGGGATAGGAGCTCGCGCATCCCGAAGGGTTTGGTCAGGTAATCATCTGCGCCCATCTCGAGGCCTACGACTTTATCCATTTCATCCTTACGCGCTGTCAGGATCAGGATAGGTTGGCGCAAGCCCATCTGGCGCATTTGCCGGCAGGCATCAAAGCCGGAGCCATCCGGAAGGCGCACATCTAGGATGATCAGGTGTGGGTTACGGGTCAAAGCCCGTTGCAAGCCTTCGCTTCCGGTTGCAGCCCAATCGGGGATAAAATGTTCACTGGATAAAGCCTCTTTCAGGCTGCGAGCCATCGCCGGATCGTCCTCAATGATCAGTACGGAAAAATGAGCATCCATGCTCAATTATTTTATCCTTGAGT
Source organism: Anaerolineales bacterium (assembly GCA_036394895.1). GTDB lineage: Bacteria > Chloroflexota > Anaerolineae > Anaerolineales > Villigracilaceae > Defluviilinea. The sequence continues at coordinate 2,606 of DASWEH010000335.1, read as the reverse complement.
CTTACTTTATAATAGAGAGAATACCATCAATACCGTTTCGCTGATGATCATGGCAACAATTTCATGAGTCCTTCATAGATATCCACCTCCGGAAACGGGGAAGGTGGTTCGGAACAGATCCACGAAGGGGCATAAATTTCCCAGAGACCGCCAACAGATAATGTTGAGCGGTTTTTGTTTATGCTAAGGTTTGATGCAGAGGAAAAGTGAATGCTTTGCTTATGTAGATCTAGAGGCAAGCAAAACAGGTATTTAGTGGTGCGGTCCGATCTCTAACGTACTATCCATTCTCCCAGAGATAAACACACCGTTTGCCAAAATCTTGAAATCCAAGCCGACGATAGACTGTAGCGCCGAGATCGGATGCTTGCAGAATCCCGACTCGATATCCCATCCCGCGCGCAGCCAGTGAGGGAGCCAGCGTGATTGCCGCGCCAATCCCTTGACCCCGTGCTTCTGGAATACAAGTCACATTGTATATTCCCGCTACACCAGCGGACAGGAATAATTGTGATGTACCAACCGGCACGCCATCCAAGAGAGCAAGGTAAGTGCGAAACGGCGGATCAAAGACGGCCTCCACAAAAAAATCGTACCAGACCTTCTCGTACTCCTCGGGAACATCAAAACCGATACTCGCAACGTGGATCCATTGCTGTAATGCTTCTCGATTTTCAACCGGCACGATCTCTAAGCCCGTTGGGAGCGGGATATCTTCCGGCAATGCCATCAAATCGGCGGCCATCTCTCTGGAAAGCGACTCTCTGAAGGTCGATCCGCGAGCGAGAAGATGTTCTTTTATTTTAGCAGCCACTACACCCTCCTCAGCCAACCAGGTAAGTTTTCTGATATTCAATGACCGAAAATGAGCCAATGTACTCTCGATGAGTTCATCGATTCCCTCATTTGGTAACTCCGTACATACAACCAGATTCATGAAATGATCTGGCATGTTCGTGACAAACCATGTCAGATAGCGGCCAATGGACAATTCTACGCAAGGTGCGCGTCCCAGGCAGTAATGATAATTTTCCCAATTCGTTTTTATGGCTGTTCTTACTAGCCGTTCTGCAGAAAATTCACTCAGGATATTTTGCATCGGATGATTCTCTTATCTATCGTTGCTGCTATAGAGTTCATTGAGAAAATCTCTATGTGGCTAGCGCACGGAAGTAGCTATGCTCTCTGTATAAGAAAGCCTTCCACGCGTGAAGATGAGGATCAAAACTGCGAAGAAGAGCAGAAATCCAAGCAGGAGCAAACCTGAGATCGCCATTTGGTCCCGCGTGGGTGCGGGCAAAAGATTGGGGATGAGAGCAAGACTGACCGCATTGCTTGAAGCATGAAGCAGGATCGCAGCGACGCCACTCCCTTTTGTATGATTTGCAACCCATGTCCATATCATGCGGACGAAGATGCTGATCAACATAAAGAAAATAAAGCTCACAAGTTTGAACGCTCCCATTTCACTTGGAACAAAGAAGCCGGGTAAATGCCAGACGGCCCATACTGCGCCGAGGATGACCGTGGAGAGCCAGGGACTGAACCGTCTCTGAAGATGTGGGACTGCGAAGCCTGTCCAACCGGTTTCCTCACCGATCGGATTCACGAGATAGGAGCTGAATAACGCGGGCAGATACAGCGTGAATATCAAAGGCCATTTTTCGGTCAGGGATTGCATGAGCGCGGCGCCGGATAGACTTGCAACCAGCAAATAGAGGAGAACATAGCCGAAGATGGCGAGCAGATACCAGCCGAGTCCGAAGCGGAAGTTCGTCATTCGATGGAAAAGCGATTTCAATTCGTCGCCTCCCAATGCAGCCGAAACGATCACAGCGGCGAGAAGTGGTCCGAATGAACCCGCAGTTTGGAACGGTTTGAAGGGTGTTCCAAATAAAAGTGAAGGTAATGCAATGAGCCAATTCATGACGATTGCCAGTGTAAAGAAACTAAGCAATGGATAGCGCACTAGCAAGTTTTGTTTATAGGATGGTGTGATAGAGGCAAGCGTATTCATTTCAATTTACCTTTTTATTCGACCTTATCAACCGATTCGCCCTCATACCCTAACTGCCCTTTCGTGAAGAAGATCAAAGCGAAGGCGATCATCCAGACCAAGGCAACGCTGAATTGAAAAGGACGCGCCATGTGATCGTCTGATAGCAAGTTTGCCCAAGCATTCTGTGAAGCATGCATCAACGTCACAATGAGGAGACTGCCTTTTGTCTTGTTGAAGACGAAGATAAAAACGAACACCATTGCAACCGAGAATGCGGAGAACCAATAGATGCCGACCGTCTGGAAAAAAGGATTGGTCTTGTCAAAAAACAACGGGATATGAAGTGACACTTCTGGAATGACAAGCAGCAGACCTGCCATCAACACGCCGTAACGGGCTTGCAATCGCGGCAGGGCAAATCCGCGCCAGGCGATTTCTTCTGTGTTCAACAGTACGCCCAGTATGATGAACACCACCAAAACAATTGATGTGTTGACTAAAGACGAACCTGCTGCCGGGATCACAAGCATCGCGCCGCCAAAGAGAACGTGCAATCCCATTCCTCCAAGGATGATGGCTGCGATCAGGAACAAAGCGACAACGTACC